>JAPHSA010000292.1 GCA_026193235.1 Deltaproteobacteria bacterium
ACTGGTGCCACCATCCACTGAAGTAATCTCAGAGGATTCTCCCAGAGCTGCCGCAGTATACCGTTTGACTACCTGATCAACGCGGCCGGAGTCAACGTCATCCACGGACTCTAATCAGAGTTTGCATCTAGCTTCTTTCATCGTCTTCCTAGCTAAATCCTTTTCCTTTCGTACCGAAAAAAAGTATTTCACAATTAATCTGGTATTTTTAAAGGAGAAGGATTTTATTTCAATTTTTCGGATTTGATCCGTATTTTTCGAAGTATTTATTATGAGGAGGCTGGTTGATGGAGGATATTTTTAAATTTTACGATGACCTCGGGCCAACGAAAATCATTCATATCTATGAACCAAAACTTGATTTGAAGGCGGTCCTGGTTGTGGACAATGTCGCAGCGGGGCCCTCTATCGGTGGCATTCGCATGGCCCCTGATGTCAGTACCGAGGAGTGTTTTCGCCTAGCTCGGGCCATGACCCTGAAAAATGCTGCTGCAGGCTTGGCGCACGGTGGTGGTAAAGCGGTTCTCTACGGTGATCCCAAAATACCACGCGAAAAAAAAGAAATTGTTATCCGCGGTCTTGCCAATGCCCTGCGGGATATCAAGGAATATATCCTCGCGCCCGATATGGGAACCGATGAAGAGTGCATGGCCTGGATCAAGGATGAAATTGGTCGGGTGGTTGGCCTGCCTCGGGAGATCGGCGGCATTCCCCTGGATGAAATCGGCGCGACTGGCTGGGGCATCCGCCATGCCACCGAGGTAGCTCTCGGCGGCTGTGATTTCGAACTCGCGGGGGCTCGATTGGTGGTTCAGGGCTTTGGCGCCGTGGGCAAACATGCGGCCCGCTTTCTGGTCGAACAGGGAGCCATTCTCGTGGGAGCTAGCGATTCACAAGGTGCGATTTACCATCCCCAGGGGCTGAACATAGAACATCTTATGGAGCTCAAACTGGCCGGCAAGAGTGTCGCTGATTATCAAGACGGCCAGAAGGTGGATAAGAACGCGGTTATCGATATGGAATGTGACATCTGGATTCCCGCCGCTCGTCCTGATGTTATCCACAAAGGCAATGTCGGGCGGCTTAAAACCCGCCTGGTGGTTGAAGGGGCAAATATCCCAATCACCCATGACGCGGAAAAGATTCTCCATCAGCGGGGCATACTGTGCATCCCCGATTTTATTGCCAATGCCGGGGGGGTGATCTGCGCCGCCATGGAGTACAAAGGAGCTACCGAAACCATCGCGCTTGAAGCCATCGAAGAAAAGCTGCGGTACAACACGCGGCTGGTTCTGAATAAGGTCAAGGAAAAGCGGATCCTGCCGAGGATCGCGGCGGTTGACCTCGCTGTGCAGCGGGTGAAGAGGGCGGCCAGTTTCAGACGCTGGACGGTCTTTTAAGCAAAGCTTGCCAATACATCCCGGAAAGCCAATGTTTCTCAGCAATGGAGGGTGGGTCAGAATGTATCGGATACGTTTTCATGGTCGTGGCGGTCAGGGGATGAAAACCGCAAGCCGCATCCTGGGAACAGCTTTTTTTCACGCAGGGTTCGAGGTGCAAGATGCCCCACGCTATGGTGCGGAACGACGCGGAGCCCCCATGTTCGCCTATGTGCGGGCAGCCCGCCAGACGATCAACGAGCGTGGCATTATCCGCCATCCCGACCTGGTCATCGTAGCCGACGATACCTTGATGGGAACCCCTACTGCCGCAGTGCAACAGGGAATCACAGGACAAACAGTGATGCTGATTCACAGCAGCGAGCAGGCACAGGTGTGGCGGAGCCGGTTAAATTTAGCTGGCCCGGTTTTTATCCTGCCTGCGTTTGAGGCTGCCAGGGACCGCTTGGAATTACGCTATATCGGGACCGCCTGCGCTGCGGCTGCCGCCCGCCTGATAGGAGTTTTTTCCTGGTCTTCACTCGAAAAAGCTCTGCGTGAAGAACTTGCCGGGTTGGGAGAGTCCGTCGTTGAAAAAAACCTGCCTCATGCGCAGCAGGCTTATGATCTGATGGAATCCCACCAGGGAACCGTTACTCCCGGTGCGGCGGTGACGGCAGAGAGCTTCACCCAACCAAAATGGATTGATCTTTCCTTCGAATCTGCCCGGAGGGCCGCCCCGGCTATTCATGCTGCGGGAACCAGCGAACAGATGAAAACCGGCCTGTGGCGAACCATGCGGCCGATCATCGATCGTGCTCATTGCAAACACTGCTGGTGGGTATGCAGTACCTTCTGTCCCGATGGGGTGATCCAGGTTGATGCTGCAGGCTGCCCGCAGATCGATTACGCTCATTGCAAAGGGTGTATGGTGTGTGTATCCCAATGTCCGAATCATGCCATTGAGGTGGTTTCCGAGCAGGCTGCTCAACTGGCGGAAAAAGCTGGAGAGAGCAAATGAAGCGCACACTTTTGACAGGAAATGGTGCAGCGGCTTGGGGCGCTCGGCTGGCCGGGGTCGAATATCTGCCCGCCTTTCCCATTACCCCACAGACAGAGATCATCGAAACTATTGCCAGATGGATCGACTTTGGAGAGATGGATTGCCGGATGGTGACGCTTGACTCCGAACATTCTATGATCACCGCTGCCGGAGCGGCGGCGGTCACTGGGGTGCGAGTCTTCACCGCAACCTCCAGTCAGGGTTTGCTATATGGCATGGAGATGCTCTACACGGTTGCTGGTTGGCGGGCACCCTTTGTTCTGGTCAACGTGTCGCGAGGACTTGCTTCCCCGATTACTCTCGAACCGGACCACAACGACATCCTTGCCGCACGCGACAGTGGCTTTCTCCAGCTGCACTGTGCGACCTGCCAGGAGGTCCTTGACTGCATCCTGCTTGCATACCGGCTGGCAGAGGACGAAAGAGTCCGCCTTCCGGTTATCGTCAACCTCGACGGTTTCTATCTCTCCTTTACCCGCGAGCCGGTCGAGATCCCAGATGCTGAGTCAGTGGCCCGCTTTCTGCCACCCTTTGACCCTGAAAATCTTGGTTTCCGCGCTGGTGCTCCGCTCAGCGAAGCAGTGGCGGTTATCGGCGGAACCCCCTACTCGTATTTTCGTTACCAGAGCCACCTGGCCGCACTTAATGCCGTGGATGTTTTTGCAGAGAACGCTGCCGCTTTTGCCCAGGCCTTCGGCAGAACCTATCAGGCGGTTGAGGCCTATCACTGTGATGATGCGGAGCTGGTTTTTGTCATGATGGGTTCCTTTGCCACCAAGGCAAAGGAAGCAGTTGACCGCCTTCGCGAAGCCGGTGAAGCGGTCGGATTACTGCGGCCAGTGCTGCTGAGACCGTTTCCGGCTGCAGACTTCAGGCGGGCACTGTCCGGTAAAAAAGGCGTTATAGTCGTTGATCAGAATCTTTCCATGGGGAAAGGAGGCGTTCTTCATACCGAACTTGCCTCGGCACTGTATGGCTATCCAGGGACCACTCCGGTTCTGGTCAGTTTCATTGGTGGCCTCGGCGGGCGCGATATCAGTGCTGAAGAGTTTTACGAAATGCATGCCGTGACACGCCAGGCGGTGTCCGAAAAACGGGCTCCGGCTCCCCGACTTCTGTATACCGAGGTCGAGCTTCGCGAAATGAAAAAAATACAGGCAATCGCCAGGGTTCAGGGACTGAAGGAGCAGCAAACATGACTGAAACCCAATTCAAAAACATGAAGGATCTCCCCTCGAAACATCTGCTGGGAACCGGGACATCTCTCTGCGCCGGCTGTGGGGGGTTGGAGGCACTGCATGAAATTTACGATATCCTCGGGGCGAAGTCGGTATTCGTCAATGCCGCCGGTTGCATGACGCTGTTGGCGGTCTATCCCTTTACCCCCTTTCGCGGATCCTGGCTTTATACCGCCATGGCCTCAGCGCCCGCCGGAGCACAGGGCATCAGGGATGCTTTGGATATCCTGCTGACCAAAGGTCGCATAGCCGCCGGGGAGGATCTGGAAACGGTGGTGCTGACCGGCGATGGGTCCGCCTACGGCATGGGGCTGTCCGCCACTTCTGGAGCCATCGAACGAGGACTTGATTTTCTCTACATCTGTTATGATAACGAGGGGTATGGTAACACCGGTCAGCAGTCTTCCGGGGCGACTCCCCACGGGGCAAGAACCTCCACCAGCAGAGGGTCCTCGGGCTACCCTGGCCACAAAAAGGACCTGTTCTCCATCTGGGTGGCGCATCGGCCCACTTACGTAGCGACTGTCGTGGGGGCTGAACCGCTCGATCTTGCGCGCAAGATTGAACAAGCGAAAAAACTGCGGGGGCCCAGGTTGATCCTGGCTCTAGCTCCCTGTCCCACCGGTTGGGATTTTGATCCCAGTGAAACAGCGGAGATAGGCAAGCTGGCAGTGCGCACCGGGGTCTGGCCCCTGAAGGAATATCGTGACGGGAAGGTGGTGCACTCCAAAATACCGCAAAGAAGGTTGCCAGTTGAGGATTACTTGAAGCGGCAAGGACGCTTCGCCCACCTCTTTCACCCGCAACGTGATGAAGTCCTGTTGCAAGAGATTCAGACAAAGATCGATATCTATTGGGCAAATGTAGAAGGGTGAGACGATAGTGAACACTGTTCCAGATGCGGGATAGGACCTCCTGCCAAGATTGTTGTTCATTTATCTGTTAATCTTTTATACGTGGACGGATTTAGACAGATCCAAGAGGCCGTTTGATCCTCTCTTCTTGGCGGGCGGCACAATTCACGCAGTAAAGAGCCGCGGAAAAGATTTCGAGTCGCTCTTGTGAAATCGGTTTGTGGCAGCTGATGCTTTCCTGTGGGTTGGCCCATTCGGTGGATTCTTCCTGACACCTCCCATCTCACTATGCCTAAGGGGTTTTTCGCACACAGCATTCCTTTTTTTGAGGCAGGGAACAAGCCAATATTCTTATCGGGTCCCGAGAGAGAACAGATGGCAAAACCTCACTGTTTTGCAGCAGCCTCGATTTTCCTGATCCAACGCTCAATCTTTAGGTAATGCGAGCCCTGCCAATAAAGTTGCCGACAGCTGTGGCACTGCCGAAAGTTTTGATAATACTGTGCGGTCTTTGGCAGCAGCCGGTGCATGATCTCCTTTTTTGCCACCGGCTTGAGTAAGCCATTGCAGCGGGGGCAGCGATAGAGAGGGCAGATTTTATTGCCCAGCCGGTAACGATCCAACACTTCAAGGACCTGCTCGTCTACCTGGTCAGAACCGATCAGATAGCCCTGCCGCACGCACGCATGCTTGAGGATCCCCCGGTCACGGGTCAGAATAATCAGACCTTCCGCCTGTGCAAGTTCGATAACCTGCGAATCGGTGTAGTCATTGCGGTAACGACAGTCGAATCCGAGCATCCGCAGGCGCCGGGCCAACTTTCCGAGATGCACGTCGAGAATGAACATTGGATTGTCCGGCAGCGGAGGGCTGAGATGAACCTCTCCGCCCCGCGCCACTTCACCCCCAAAAGGGAACACCTCGACCTGATCGTCAGCCTGCAACCGATAATCGAAGCCGACCGAACGGCCAAAAATCACAATCATATCGACTTCGGTATGTGGCAGACCCAACGCTTCAATCGAATCCTTGACCGCCGGACTTCCTCGAAATCGGTAGGCAATCGCGGTCTCGCCAGCAGCTCCAGCCACCAGCTTCGACAATCGGCCCCAAAAGCGGAAGTCGGCCTGACCAGCCATAGCTCCTCCAGAAAAATACCTCCGTCCAGGTTGTCATCCCCGCTGATAGCAACCTTGATCTGTCAGGCTCTTTTTCAAAAAATAGTTACTTGTGAAATCCCAGCGTCTTGTCAGATCTTTCCATGCCCCCCTGCCACAACCAATGCATTTTGATAATGAGTACCGGGCGTTCGGAATAGCGGGAGATCCACGGTTCAGATTTTCATTGCAGAAAAGCCGTAAAAATATCCGGCAACACAACATCTCGGACGTACGATATGTTTCAGAGGTTAGGGTATGTGAGAGCCGTACCTCCGAAATAGAAAATCGGCAGCCTACTCCAGCGTCCGGCGAAATCGTTTCAGTCCAATTGACAGGGCCACAAACAAGAAAATAGCAATTGGCCAGAGGTTGGGTGCAATCTCAGTAAGACCGTTCCCTTTTAGCAGAACCCCACGCACGATACGCAGATAGTGGGTCAGCGGAAAAACTTCCCCAATGCGCTGCGCCCATAGCGGCATTCCCCGAAACGGGAACATGAACCCTGACAGAAGAATCGATGGTAGAAAAAAGAAAAAAGCCATCTGCACCGCCTGTAGTTGGTTTCGCGCCAGTGTTGAAAAAGTTAGACCGACCCCAAGGTTTGCAGCGATAAACAGCAGTGATACCGCAAGAAGCAAAGCTAGATTCCCGGCCATGGGAACTTCAAAGATGAAATGTGACACCAGCAGGATGAAACCCATCTGAAGATAACCAACAATGATATATGGGATGATTTTACCAAACATAACCTCCAAAGGACGCACCGGCGTGGAGAGCAGATTTTCCATAGTACCGCGTTCCCGTTCTCTGGTGATTGCCAGAGCGGTGATAATGACCAGTGTCATGGTCAGTACAACCCCCATCAAACCAGGAACAATATTGTAGCGGGTGTTCGCTTCAGGATTAAACTGGGGATGAACAATCACTTCCAGCGGTGCAGCAGTCAACTGTAGGTGACTCAGTGGGCCTTTAAGGTCACCTGCCAGGGCCGACTCAGTGAGGGTTTTGAACGCAGCCAGAGCATGACTGGTTGCCGCCGGGTCTGTGGCGTCGGCAGTTAACAGCAGAGCAGGACGTTCACCGCGCATCAACCGCCGGGAAAACTGTTCGGGAATATTCAGCACGAACTGGACATCACCGATCTCTATCAATCGGTTCGCCGCACTTTCACTGTCGACATTTCGGGTCAATTGGAAATAGCTGCTGTTCTGCATGGCAGCAACTATACGCCGCGAGAAGACGCCGTTGTCTGCTGATAGTACCGCAGTCGGCAGGTGACGCGGATCGGCGTTGATTGCGTATCCGAACAGCACCATCTGCAGAACCGGGATGCCAAGCATCATGGCGAAGGTGACCCGATCTCGACGCATCTGCAAAAATTCTTTTCTGACCACGGCCCAAAACCGGCACGGGGAAAATCTTATCTTAGCTGTCGCCATCGGAGTGCCCTCCCTCGCGCTTACTCATCAGGCTGACAAACACTTCTTCCAGTCCGGTTTCAATCTTTTCCCAACGATAACTGCTATCGGCTATAAAAGGTCGCAGACTTTCTGCAAAACGTTCCCCATCTGTCCCGCAGACGTGCAGGGTGTTGCCGAAGGGAATGACTTGTTTAATTCCGGGTTGTTGCTTGAGGCGCTCGGACAAATCCTGGATCCCCGGCCCTGAAGCAGACCAAGTAATCAATCCAGATTTCTTGATCACCTCTGCTGCGGTGCCGGAGGTCAGCAGGTCACCGTACGCCAAATAGGCCACCCGATGACAACGTTCGGCTTCATCCATATAGTGTGTGCTGATTAAGGCACTTATCCCTTGGGTAGTTAGGGCATAGATTTGTTCCCAAAAGTCACGGCGGGCCGCTGGGTCGACTCCAGCCGTCGGTTCATCCAGTAACAGCAACTCAGGCTCATGTAGAAGGCATGATGCCAACGCCAGGCGTTGTTTCCAGCCCCCGGAAAGTGTCCCAGCCAGCTGTCCGGCAAACGGTATCAATTCCATTCGTTCAAGAGTTTGCGCAACGACCTCCCGACGTGATTTTATTGCATAGATTCGGGCCATGAAATCAAGGTTCTCACGAACACTCAGGTCCTCGTAGAGGCTGAAGTTTTGAGCCATGTATCCGATTCTATGTTTGATCTGATCGACCTCAGTCAGCAGGTTGTGGCCGAGACAGACCCCACTCCCCGCATCCGGCTGCAACAGGCCACACAACATGCGCAGAAAGGTCGTTTTACCACTACCATTCGGGCCGAGAAATCCATAGATCTCTCCCCGTCTAACCTGCAGGGAAAGCTTGTTGACAACAGTTTTACCGGCAAAAGCTTTGCTTATATTCTGAACGTCAATAACCGGAAGATGTTTAATCATGGGCTGGCTCCAGCCGAATATCGACCGGTTGGCCCGGGTGTAGTTGCTCAGCAATATTGGATGGGGGGCGTGCCTCAACCATGAAAACCAATTTTGAACGGGTCTCCCGGCTGTAGATGACCGGTGGCGTGTACTCGGCCTTTAACGAAATGAAAGAGATAACAGCAGGTAGCGATCCGTTGCTACCGTCAAATGAGACAGAAATTTCCTGGCCGAGAGAAAGGGATCCGAGCAGTGGTTCCGGAACGAAAAAACGTAGCTTGATGTTTTGGGCCGGCAACAGACTGACAACCGGATATCCGGACGGTACATATTCACCTGGCTCGTAAAGAGTTTCGTAAACCAATGCAGTTTGCGGGGCATATTGGATGTTCTGCGCCAAGTTCCATCTGGCCTGTTCCAGCCTGGCCCCGGCGGCTTCAAGTTCGGCCCGGGCGGACTCAACAGCATCACTGCGTGCACCGAGCTTTGCGGTTTGATATTCCGCCTGCAGCTCATTTAAAGCTGCTTGGTCGCGTGAATAGACCGTCTGAGCACGATCTAATTCTTCAGTAGAAATCGTCAGGCTATCAGAAAGTCTTTTCCTTCTTTCCAGCTCTTTACCGGAAAGCATGAGGGATGCTTTGGCTTTGTCCAGTCTGGATTCGAGAATCATCAATTCACTTGGGCGCTGCCCCTTTTGCAAATCTTCCAGTCGGCTTTTGGCCTGACGGAGATTCTGCTCGGCAATAACAACTGCTGACTGTTCTAGCGCGCTATCTAGAGAAAAAAGCGGCGCCCCTTTTACCACCTTTAACCCCTGCTGGACGTCCAGGGTTTCTAAATGACCGGCGATCTGTGAAGCAAGCAGAATAAAATCCCCTTCTGCGTAGCCATGAAAAACCGTTTCGCTGTTATCCTCACAGCCACAGAAACAGGTGGTTATAATCATCAGAAAAATCAGCCGGACAGCAACTCTTCCAAGTCTCCTCAAATATGATTTATTTAAATGACCGTTTCTCATCCTCTGAGATTTCCTTTTTAGTGAGAAACTGCAGATATATTAACTATATCCCTCAGTTGTGCACAGTCAATATGTGGAAGAGAACACCGCTAGGAAGAAGCAAGGGTTTCAG
>JAPHSA010000036.1 GCA_026193235.1 Deltaproteobacteria bacterium
ATTTTCGGTTCCGGCCAACCCTTTAATTCGAAGTGGTGGTGAATTGGCGCCATCCTGAAAACTCGGCGACCCCAGTAACGAAACGATATAACCTGGACAATTACGGAAAGTGCTTCAATGACGAAGATGCCCCCGACGATAACCAGGACAAATTCATTTTTCGTAATCACCGCCACGGTGCCCAGCGCACCGCCAAGGGAAAGACTGCCAACATCACCCATAAAAACCTGAGCAGGATAACTGTTGAACCATAAGAAACCGAGGCCAGCACCCACCATTGCGCCACACAGGATAGCCAGTTCACCCGCGCCCTGAATCCCGGTTATCTGTAAATATCCCGCGAGCTTCGCATTCCCGGTCAGGTAGGCTAACAACAGGAAAGTCGCAGCGGCAATAATCATCGGCCCGATGGCTAGGCCATCAAGCCCATCGGTCAGATTGACGGCGTTACTCGACCCGACCATGACCAAGACGGCAAAAGGAATGTAGAAAACACCCAGGTCGGGATTAATGTTTTTAAAGAAGGGTAGGCTTAAGTGAGTATCAAATTGACCACTGTAATAAAGCAGCATTGCCGCTGCTGTTGCGATCAAAATCTGCCAGAACATTTTCTGCCGGGCTGAAATTCCGTCGCTGTTCTTACGTACGACCTTCAAATAATCATCAATAAAACCGATGGTGCCATAACCCGCGGTTACCAGCAGGGTGATCCAGATAAACAGGTTACTCAGATCGGCCCAGAGCAGAGTCGGGCCGATAATTGCCAGAAGGATCAGCGACCCACCCATAGTTGGGGTCCCTTCTTTGGAAAAATGGGACTCTGGCCCGACCTTACGAATTGTTTGACCAATCTGCATCCGCTGCAGGGTTGCAATCAACCAGGGGCCAAGAATGAATGAAATCAACAGGGCAGTAATCGTCGCATAGATCGTGCGGAAAGTGATGTAGCGAAATACATAGAGAACCGAGTATTCCGTATGTAACGGATATAAAAGGTGATACAGCACCTAGAAACCCCTTCCCTGCCGGTTAGCCTGTGAGTCTGCCGACCTTATTGCGTCTACGACCTTATCTAACTGCATCCCACGCGATCCCTTGATTAATATCCGGTCTCCGGATCGTTGCTCTGATTGGAGATACTCGATAGCTTCGTTGGCGTTCACCAGCTGAACGGTTTGACTCGCCGCTAATCCCGAACCAATTGCACCCTGGCAAAGATCTCCCGAGAAGCTGCCAACCGCAACTAGCAGGTCAACAACCTGTGCAGCTTTGCTTCCCAGCTCCTGATGCAGCGCCGCAGAGTTTTCACCTAATTCGAGCATGTCCCCCAATACCGCTAACCGCCGCCCCTGGCCAGTAAGCGCTGTCAAGGCTTCAAGGGCTGCCGATGCAGACAAAGGGTTGGAATTATAACTATCGTCGAGTAACAATCCGCCGCATGGCAGAGGAAAAAGGCCCATCCGCCCCGGAACAGGAATAAAGGCGGCTAAACCGGCCGCGATATCCGCCAAGGGGACCTCTAGCTCCCAAGCCGTGGCTGCCGCGGCTAATGCATTGGGGATATTGTGACGTCCAGAAATTGACAGTTGAATCCGCTGCTGCTGACCTGCAATAATCAAGTTAAAACTGACTTTGCCATTTTCTTCTGCAATATCTACTGCGCGCACATCAGCCTGTTCCGACAAACCGTAGGTCAGCTTTTTAACTCCATTTGCGACAGGAAGTTTCGCGACCCGTTCATCGTCCAGATTGACGATTGCCACGCCGCCCTGCAGCCCGGCATAGAGTTCTCCCTTTGCTCGGGAGACGCCGTCAAGGCCGTGGAGAGTTTCCAGATGAGCCGCTCCTATATTGGTCATTACCCCAACAGTCGGCTGGGCGATTTCTGTCAGCCTTTCTATTTCTCCCAGGGCGCTGGTGCCCATTTCCAGAACCGCCCACTGATGGTGCTTTTCTAACCGCAACAGAGTCAACGGCAGGCCAATCAAATTATTGAAGTTTCCCGCAGTTTTCAAGCCAGGGGCCACCCGTTCAAGGATTCCGGCCAACATCTCCTTGGTTGTTGTTTTTCCAGCGGAACCAGTAATTGCCACCAGTGGCCCATTGAGCTGCAACCTCCATGCGGCAGCGATATCTCCCAGGGCTGTCAAGGTGTTCTTCACACGCACCACCGGCACCGATAAACCCTCAATGACCTCCTCACTCAAACAGGCAGCTGCACCGTTTTTGACCGCTTGGCTGAGATAATCATGGCCATCAAAATGTTCACCGCGCAAAGGAACAAAAAGCGCTCCGGGCGACATATTTCGACTGTCGGTTGATATTCCAGTCAACGAGCAGTTCATTTTTTTACCGGAATACTCTCCGCCAGTAACACGGGCGATGCGCTCAAGGTCAAACATGGCCACCTGCCTCAATTTTGGAAACCCTTTGGGGTTGACTCAGAACACGCGCCAACTCTTCACGATCATCAAAATGAATTTTTTCTGTTCCAAGAATTTGGTAATCTTCATGCCCTTTTCCGGCAACAAGCAAAAGATCTCCTTCAGTTGCTATATGGCCGGCAAAGTCTATTGCACTCCGCCGGTCGGGGATGACAACGAAGCCTTGGTCGGAGTGATAGGTTTCGGCTATTTTCAATTCTCTGCTGCCGGCAGCAAGCGCTCCACGACGAATTTGTTCAAGAATAACCAATGGATCTTCGGTTCGTGGATTGTCGGATGTAAATATCGCTAAATGAGAAAATTTAGTTGCCACTGCAGCCATAACCGGCCGTTTACCCGGATCACGATCTCCCCCACAGCCGACGACCGTCAAAAGGCGCTTGCAATTGAGCTTACTCAGAGTTTTCAAAACCTGTTCGAGGGCATCTCCGGTGTGGGCATAGTCAACCAGGGCTAAGACACCACGAGTATTTTCAACTTTTTCCAGGCGCCCAGGGACCTGAGGAGCTTCAGCTATTCCCTTGATGATCGCAGCATCATTGATTCCTAATTGCTGGGCCGCAGCGATAGCTGCCAGCAGGTTACTGGCGTTAAAATCGCCAATCATCCCACTTGCAATATTTAGTGCGCCTCTGGTCGATGCAATAATGCCCTGGATCCCATCGCGACCAACAGCGATCTGCTGAATGCAAAGATCTGCTTGAGGACTCAGGCCAAAAGATGTCCAGTTTGGGTTTTCCTGTAGCAATTTTTTTCCGAAGGGATCGTCAATATTGATAACGGCCTTACCAGTGCCCAGTAATTCAGAAAAGAATCGCCGTTTGCTGGTGAAATAGTTTTCCAGAGTACCATGATAATCAAGATGTTCCGGTGTCAGGTTGGTGAAGATCCCCAAGTCAAAATTGATACCATCAACCCGATGCTGTTCCAGCGCATGGGAAGAGACTTCCAGAATCAGCGCATCTGACCCCTGTCGCCTGAAATCAGCCATCATACGCATCAGATCGATCGATTCGGGCGTCGTATTTGCGGCCTCAAGGCGGACGCTGTTGAAGCGGTATTCGACCGTGCCAAAAACAGCCGGGGCATAACCGGCCTTTTCCAGGATAGCTTCGAGCAGGTAAGTGATTGTTGTTTTCCCGTTGGTTCCAGTCACACCGATGACCGGCACACCCAGAGTCGGCTCTCCATAAAATTCTGCGGCCATTTTGGCCATCGCGAAACGTACATTGGCAACCCGGATAAAGCAGATATCGTCTGGGAGCCTCTCTGGTAACCGCTCGCATATAATGGTGACGGCTCCACGTTCTATTGCCTGTGGAATAAAGTTGAAGCCATCGGCCTTAACTCCCGGCAAGGCAAAGAACACATAGTCCTGCTCTACCTGGCGCGAGTCACTTGCGAGCCCGGTGATTGCATGTTCAGTAGAATTGATTTCTTCCAGCGGCTCTATGCTATTCAGCAGCTTAGTCAATTCCAGAGGGTGCCTCGGTTCTAAAAACATTTAGGCTCCAAAACGAATCCAGGCAGGTTGACCGTAACGAATCACCTCGCCAGGGGCTGGGCTCTGTTCAACAACCTGCCCGCTTCCGGTGAGCTTGAAATTCAATTTCTTTTTTTCCATCATCTGCAAAACCTGGCGGTAACTTTTGCCATAAAAATTCGGCATCGCCAGTCCATCGTTTTTTGCAACTTCAGGAAGCAGCGGTGCCAGATCGGGCAATGGCTCAGCAGCAGCATGCTCTTTTGTGAGTGCGGCAACAGACCCTTTAGGGAGAATATTCAGATGGCTCAAGGACTGTCCGGCAATCCGCGCAAACACAGGTGCAGCAACCAGACCACCATAGGTTTTCCCCTGTGGCTCATCTACGGTCACGGAGATGACAAGTGCAGGGTTTTCGGCTGGGACAAAGCCGACGAAAGAAGAAATTCTTTTATCCGGAGAGTATCCCCCGGTTACCGGATCAACTTTCTGCGCAGTCCCGGTTTTACCTGCCACACGGTAGCCTGGCAGGGCTGCTCGGGTGCCAGTACCCCCTTCTTCAGTCACTGAAACCATCATGTTGCGAACCTGCTGTGCGACTTCTTCCTTCACAACCCTGCGTCTGACCTGCGGTAGACGCTTCTGAACTTTAACTCCTTCAGCGTCAGTAATTTTTTCAACCAGATAGGGTTCCATCAGCAAACCACCATTGGCAATTGCTGCCATGGCAACCGTCATCTGCATCGGCGTCACACTTAGCCCCTGACCAAAAGAAATCGCCGCCAGGTCGATTTCGAACCAATGCGAAGGCGTGCTCAACATTCCCGCAACCTCCCCGGGCAGATCCAAGTCGGTAGGTTCCCCGAAACCAAAATCACGGATGTATGAATAATAACGCTCGCGCTCCAACAGCTTTCCCAGCTTGGCAAAACCGATATTGCTGCTGTATTTCAGCATTTCCTCTAAGGTTAGTAGTTTAAACTTTTTGTGATCACGTATCGTTTTCCCGCCGACAGAATAGCGGCCTTCTTCACAGTAAATTTTTCTTTTGGTACTCACGAGGCCTTCTTCCAGGATCGCGGCAAGCAGAAAAGGCTTGAAGGTAGAGCCCGGCTCATACATATCGCAAACAGCCCGATTTCGGCGCTTGCCAGCCTCATAGCTGCCCGCCATATTCGGGTTATAGTCCGGTTGACTGGCCAGGGCTAAAACCCGACCACTCGCGGGCTCCAGAACCACCACTGTTCCACCAACGGCACCGCTTTCATTGACCGCCCGTGCCAGCTCTTTTTCCGCCACATATTGCAGCGAACGATCAAGCGTCAAGTGCAAGTTCCTTCCAGGCATTCCTCCCTGAACTAACTGATCAACAGACGCCAATCCTCGACCCCGTGCATCGCGAAGCGATACCAAGCGGCCTGGCTCTCCCTGTAATTGATGATCATATTCAAGCTCAATCCCCTCTAGGCCATTGGGATCGAGTCCGATAAACCCAAGAACATGGGATGCGATACTTGCTTGTGGATAATAACGCTTACGCTCGTTGACAAAATGTAGCCCTGGGATTTTCTGTTGCCGGATCTGCTTGGCAACTTCCGGATCCAGCTTGCGCTGCAACCAGACAAAGCGTTTTTTTTCTGAAAGTAATTGAGTCAGTTCTTTTTTTGAGAGCTTGAGGAATGGTGATAATTGATTAGTAACCTGTGACACATCCTGGATCATCGCCGGATCGGCATAGAGCGAAGCAGCTGCCAGGCTGACTGCCAAGGGGTCGCCATTTCGATCAAAAATGCTGCCGCGCTCTGGGGCTAGCTTTATAACCTGCTGACGTTGTTGATCCGCACGCTCCTGTAGATCGGGGGCCTTAACAACCTGAAGGCATACAGCTCTCCCGGCAATAGCCGTGAAGACCAGAATGAATAACACGCCAAAGAACCGGATACGTATTTGCGCTCCACGCTCCGTCAACGCCATATCAATCGATCCTGATAATCTGCCCGGGGGCAGGTGTGCGTAGACCGAGATGCTTTCTGGCCAATCTCTCTATCCGTTCATCCCGAGAAAGAAAAGCAGTTTCCAGCTTCAGTTCTTTAATCTGTTGCTGCTGAATGCGTATTTCTCGCTCCATACTTGAAATGCCATATTCTAGATTGATCGCATGGATACGCGACCAGACAAACAGGAGGGATAATAAGGAAACCAGGATAAGAGCAAAAAGAACCGGGGCAAGGCGTGGCCGATGCAGGGAAAAACCGTTGATCCTAACTGGCACGCGCGACAATACTTCCGACATGCTAACTCCCTTCCAGAATTTGTTGATTGAACTTTTTCAGCACCGCTCAACCGCTCTGAGTATGGCGCTGCGGGAACGAACATTCTGTTCAACTTCAACCGCCCCGGCTTTGACACCCTTCCGGGTCAGAATCTTTATGTCGGGGCTTTGATCGCATTGACAGACCGGCAACCGTGGTGGACAAGTACAACCTTTCGCTTTTTCGCGGAATAGATGTTTGACAATCCGATCTTCCAACGAATGAAAACTGATAACGACAAGTCGACCGCCTGGTTTGAGTAAATAAATCCCCGCTTCCACACCACGTTGAACTTGTCCTAATTCATCGTTAACATAGATTCTCAGTGCTTGAAAAACTCTGGTCGCCGGATGAATTCTTGCCGGACGCCGTCCACCGGGAACGGCGTCCCGTACTAACTGAGCAAGTTCCCCGGTCCTGATGATCGCCCTCTCAGCTCTTTGCTGCAACAGCTTCCTGACAATTCTCCGACTGTAACGCTCTTCGCCGTACTCGAAAAAGATCCGAACCAGCTCAGCCTCATCCGCTTGATTCACCACCTCAGCTGCAGTCATTCCAGCCAGGGGATTCATGCGCATGTCCAGGGGTGCGTCCTGACGAAAAGAGAACCCCCGCTCCGCTGTGTCCAATTGATGAGATGACACGCCAAGATCGAGCAACATACCGTCGAGGCCTTCGACTCCCAATTGCTGAAGGATCTCTCCAGCCTGATCAAAAGTTGCGTGATGCAAGCTGACTCTCCCGCCAAAAGGAGCCAGAACCCGAGAGGCCTCCTTCAAGGCTGCCGGGTCTCTATCGAGACCGATCAGCCGACTATTTACCGCATTTTCAAGGATCAATCGTGAATGGCCGCCCCCACCGAGAGTACCGTCCAGGTAAAGACCGCCTGGTTTCAACTGCAACCAGTGCAACACCTCATTCGCCATCACTGACTGATGGCCAAAAGTAGCGTCCGCCACCTAGAAACCCAAGTCTGCCTGCCCCTGAGCATCAGCTTCCAGCAGGGATTCAGATTCTGCAGCGATTGATGCGTGAGCTAGTTGACTCCAGATTTCAATTTTTTCAAACATTCCGATGACGACAACATCTTTATCGAGACCGGCATGTTCACGCAGGGATTGCGGTATCTGAATTCGCCCCTGGGCATTAAAAGTACATTCTTTTGCCGGAGCTATCCGGTTACGCAGATTGGCTTCCCGCATGGGCCCGGGGCCCATAGCAAGCACATTGGCACATATCTCCTCCCAACGGCTGGGAGGATAGGCAACCAGGCCATTTTTATGCCGTGTGACAACCAGACCTTCGCTGGTGTACACTTGGCGCAGTTCATCCCTGAATGCAGCGGGAATGCTGACCCGCCCCTTGAGATCGATACTGACATTAAATTCACCAGAAAATTTCATATTGACACCGCTTGACACTATTTGACACTAGGTTGTTGGAAATATAGCGATGACGTCAAAAAGTGTCAAGGATAAATGCAGGATAAATCCGGGCTTTGCGGGGGTAGAAAGCTCATTAAAAAGAATGCTATGACGAGAACTTGGCTTTCATCTACAGGAGAGGATGGTGCAAAATCTCAGAACTAGCTAATATTATAAGGGTATTTCATAAGCCCTGAGGCTTGCCACAATAAAATAGGGCTGAAGGCACGAAAAAAACGGCCACTGACGGCCGCTAAAAAGTTACTGAGCAAGGAGTGGAATTACCTGTTTTTCTCTTCAGTAAGAATCATTTCAACGTCCTCAATCCGGCGTTCTTCCATTCGTCTAACCCGAAACAGAATACCACCCTCTTCACAGGAATCTCCCTCAACCGGTATTTTCCCCATAATCTGCAACAGGTAACCGGCTAGTGTCGTAACATGTTCTTCTGGAAGATTCAGATCAAAACGGCGATTAACCTCACGTAGAGGCAATGCGGCATCAATCAGATAGTGCCCTTCCCCCAACTTACGGAAATCAAATTCCTCGATATCATATTCATCATGAATTTCGCCGACGATTTCCTCGACCACGTCCTCAAGCGTTACAATACCCTCAACACCACCATATTCATCAACAACAAGAGCCAGGTGTTCCTTCTTCTTGCGAAAACTCTGCAACAAAACTGCAATTCGTTTGGACTCGGGAACATAATAGGGTGCGCGACAGAGTTCACGCAGGGAAAACCGATCGGTACGGCCGATAAAGTCGAGAATATTTTTCGAGTGAACCACGCCAACAACCTTATCAAGGCTGTCGCTGTAGACAGGAAAGCGAGAATGACGTGCCTGCTGAATAAGCGAGAGGACCTCCTCAAAATTGGCCGAGATGTCAATGCCGACAACTTCGGTCCGCGGGATCATGACATCACGTACCCGGGTTTCGGACAGGTCGAAAATTCCATGCAGCATCCGCCGCTGCACTGCAGCAACCGCTCCTGTTTCCTCTCCCACATCAATCATGGCTTTAATTTCATCTTCAGAGGCAGACAGACTTTCCGCATCCTTCTTACGTAGAAATCTGGTAAACAAGCTGGAGACTGAGGAGACCACGACAATGACCGGTGCCAGAATCCAGACAATAAATCGGATCGGCCCCAACACACGAAAAGACATTTTTTCCGGATAGTACGCCGCATAGGTTTTGGGACAGACTTCTGAGAAGATCAGCAATATAGGAGTTAAAAGTAGGACGGTGAGCCATTCCCCTGGCTCACCAAACCAACGAACACAGAGTCCAGTGGCAATGACCGAGGCGGCAATATTTACCAGGTTATTACCCACCAGAAGACCGCTCAGCAAGCGATCCGGCTTCGCCAGCAAAGCGGCCAGTTTATCGGCCCCCGGGCGCTGCTTTTGCTGAAGAAAACGTACGCGAAATTTATCCAGAGATAGTAAGGCGGTTTCTGATCCAGAGAAGAACCCAGACACCCCCAGTAAAACCAGAAGAGCCAGCAAACGCCAAAGAGTTTCGTCAGTCATTCATGCTCCGGCAGGCCCAGAAAAATCAGTTTTCCGCAGGCCGCTAGGGTGGTAAAAGTAGAAGCAAAAAGCTACAATTCGGCGGAGTGTATCTCAATCACTGAAAAAGGGGAAGTCCCTGTATCGTGCAACGAGATTGAGCATGCTATAAGCCGCCCAAACTGCCCTTAAGAGGCCCGCATGTCTGAAACCGATAGAACCTTTGACCGCATCCAATCTGAACACAGGGAACTGTGTCAACAACTGCACCACCACAACTATCTTTACCACGCGCTGGATCGTCCTGAAATTAGCGATGCGGAATATGATCGACTGATGCAGAGGTTGTTATCCCTCGAAGCAGATAACCCTGGGCTGGTGACTTCAGATTCACCATCTCAGCGCGTTGGAACCACACCACTGAGCCACTTCCCACCGGCCAGCCATGCCAGTCCAATGCTTTCACTGGAAAATGCCTTTAACGCTGAAGACTTGATCGACTTTGATGCCAGAATTAAACGCTTTTTAGCAGATGACGCAAATCTGGAATATCTGTGTGAACCAAAGCTGGATGGTGTTGCTGTCGCCTTGACTTACCAGAAGGGCAAGCTGATCCGCTCAGCGACCCGTGGAGACGGCATCATCGGCGAAGAAATTACCCAGAATATCCGTACCATTGCAGCTGTTCCGCTACAACTCCAGGGAGACTTCCCCGAAAGTCTGGAAGTTCGTGGTGAAGTCTACATGGAGCTCGAAGCCTTCAGGAAGCTGAACTTACAACGTCGAGAAAAAGGTGAACCGACCTACGCCAACCCGCGTAATCTTACAGCAGGGAGCCTGAGGCAACTGGATGCTAAGCTAACCGCTTCGCGGCCTCTCACCATCAGTTGTTATGGCATCGGAAACATTTCTGGAAAACCTCCCACGACACATCAAAAGCTTTTAGAGGCTCTCAGGCGATGGGGATTGAGGGTCAATATAGAAACGATTAAAAGAGCAAAAAACATTAGAGAAGTGATCAAACGCTATAACGAATTACAGCAATTACGCGAACAGCTCCCCTATGAAATCGATGGCATGGTCGTCAAAATTAACAGCCGCGAGCTACAACTCGAACTCGGAGAAAAAAGCCGCACTCCACGTTGGGCAATTGCCTGCAAATTCCCGGCGCGGCAAGAAACCACGATCGTTGAATCTGTCCGGCTCCAAGTGGGTCGCACCGGTGCGGTTACACCTGTAGCTAATCTGAAGCCAGTCAGTGTCAGTGGAGTGACCGTCTCCAGTGCCAGCCTCCACAATTGGGATGAAATTACCCGACTCGATCTTATGGTCGGAGACACCGTGATTATCGAGCGCGCGGGTGACGTCATTCCTGATATCGTTAAAGTTGTTAAGGATAAACGCTCCGGAAAAGAACAGCCTATTCCAGAGCCGAAACATTGTCCTATCTGTGGTTCTCCGGTAAAACGTGAAACCGGAGAAGTTATCCCCCGCTGTCAGGGTCTGAACTGTCCCGCCAAACTCAAAGAAGCACTGAAACACTTCTCTTCTCGCGGAGCTATGGACATAGAAGGTCTTGGAGACCGCCTGATTGATCAACTTTTACGGCTGAACCTTGTCACCAATCTCACCGATCTCTATCGTTTACAGCGTCGGGATCTGTTTCAATTTGAGCGCATGGGAGAAAAACTTGCGGACAACCTGCTGCAAGCTATCGAAATAAGTAAACAACGTCCATTGGAAAACTTTCTTTTTGCTCTTGGTATTCGTCATATTGGTAGCCATCTGGCAAAACTACTGAGTCGTCAGTTTGGCAGTCTGAAAGCACTTGAACAGGCTAGCAGAGAGGAACTTCTCAGTATTCACGAGATCGGGCCTCAGGTTGCTGAGAGCCTTATCAACTTTTTTGCCGATAGCAACAATCGTAAACTGCTTGAGGAGTTCGTTGAACTGGGAATTAATCCACAAACTGAGAGCCAGGGAAATAGCGATCGACTTAAAGGAAAAATCTTTGTTTTTACTGGCTCCCTGGAGCAATTCAGCAGAAAAGAAGGTGAATCACTGGTTGAATCCCACGGCGGCCGAGCCAGCGGATCGGTCAGCAAAAAGACCGATTATATCGTCGCTGGCCCCGGAGCAGGAAGTAAACTGGAGAAAGCCAAACAATTGGGGGTCAGTATCCTCAGCGAGGCCGAATTTCTCGACTTGATCGAGCAGGAGAGATAGATGATCCTTGTCAGGGCCAAAGTACACATCTCCGGCCGGGTGCAGGGAGTCTGGTTCAGGCAGAGTACAAAAGATACAGCGCAACAACATGCGGTGACCGGATGGTGCCGCAACAATCCCGACGGCACAGTCGAAGCAGTTTTTGAAGGGGCAGAAACGGCTGTGAAAGCCGTCCTCGACTGGTGCAAAAAAGGTCCGGAACTCGCTCATGTCGACGATCTTCAAATCGAATGGGCAGATCCAACCGGAGAGTTTGAAATTTTCCAGATTCGTTAATATATTTGCGGTGAATAATTGCGAAAAGGTCGATAGAGAGGATCGCCGAGCAGAATCATTTGCCAGGACAAAAAAGGGGTACTCAGAAAATAACTTTCCGCCAAGGTGTAGTAACCATCCTGAAGAAAACCAAAAAACAATTCCGGCACCGGAAAGCCCTGCACATAGGGTTCAGCGACCGGCCCTACGGTTGCCGCCACACCATCTTCCAGCAGCCGTTTACACCAGACCTGACTTCCCGTTTTTTTTAACGTTGTACATTCGCTACTGGCGATGTGATACCCCACAGCGCCCGGCTGCCAGTCAAACGCATCAACATATTGCCCCAAACTGTACCAGCCACAGTAGAGTGCGGCCTGGGGCGCCTCCCCCGGCTGAAATAATTGCTCGCGCTGATCTAAAAAAACGGGTAAAGAGCTGATCTTCTCCGTCACCGCCGCAGCCCGGTGGATTGAGGCATCATACAGGGCATAACCCTGCAACTTTTTCTTATCCGGAAGCTTCCAGCGCGCATCAAAATAGGCATTTCCGGCCAATCCCGATTGCTCTGCCTGCAGACTGTCATCGATCATGCGCGTGACAATTTCCGGCGTCGGTCCATCAAGCCGGGAAACGAACATGACCCGATCTTTGTTAAGTAGTAGTTTGCCCTGTTGGCTTTGAAATCCGGCAAAAAACGGATTTGGCACCCATTTTTCCAGCGGGTAGGATTCTTTCAGAACCAGGGCAATTTCTGAATCAACTGCAGCGCCCTGATTGTGCAGACTCAGTCGTTCAATCTGCTTGCCAAGCTGTGCTGATTTTATTTCTCGCTGCCGCCTTTGTTCCGCTGTCAGCTCACGATTTTCCAACTGCCAGTCAAGCTGTTTTTTTGTGTGCTTCAGATCCTCTATTTTCCGCCATTGCTGATGGGGCAATTCAGGAGCAGCCACGCGTAAGGGGAGACCATAAAACAACAGGAGACAGCGGATCTGGGGCCCTTGCCACCGGGCAAGATACCGGCGCAATGGCTCGAGTAATTGCTGCCGATATTCCTTACGGCTGCAGTCTTCCTGATCGGTCATATCGACAATCAGAAGATGAGTTGCTGGAATCTGGCGTTTATTGCGGTAGTACTCGGCCAATTCGATACTTGAAGGGTTGTTCTGGTTGACAATAAGGAGAATCTCCTCCGGCTGCAGCGCAAGGCTGGCTCCGGCGCCACCGAAGCAGAGGAGAAAAATGAACACACAAAGAAGAACATTGTACTTCATCGACCGTCCACGAAAAACGCTATTATTCTTCCTGACGCAGTTCCAAAGATTCTCTATAAATATCACTGCCCGGAAGATCGAATTGCTTGGCGACCTGCTTGACGATTTCCTTCCAACTCAGATCGGTTGTTTGCCGTAGATGCATCAGTGCGTCCCTAACGGTGCCCTCCGGTTGGCGTGCGGGGGTCGGCCCCAGCAGTAGCACCAGTTCCCCTTTTACAGAACTCCGGGCAAAATATTCCAGAGCCTCAGCAACAGTACCCCTGAATAATTCTTCATGGCGCTTGGTCAGCTCACGGGCAATAGCAACGGGGCGGTCGGCTCCGCAGATCTCACCAATATCCGCAAGGCTGGATAACAGACGATGGGGAGCTTCATAGCAGGCGACGGTCTGGACTTCATCTTTGATCTGCTCAAGGAATTGACGCCTCCCATGAGTTTTGGCTGGCAAAAAGCCGACAAAAGAGAACGCATCCGTCGGCAACCCAGCAATCGATAAAGCGGCAACCAGGGCGGAAGGTCCGGGAACTGCAACAACGGTGATACTGTCCTGTTGACATCTGGACACCAGACGGTAGCCAGGGTCGGCAATACAGGGCGTCCCAGCATCGCTGATCAGCGCCAGAGAGTCACCCGCTTGCAGTTTTCCAATTAGTTGCTCAGCCCGGGCTTCTTCATTGTGCTCATGGTAGGAAATCAGCGCTGTACGAATCCCATAGTGCTCGAGCAATTTACGGCTGTGGCGGGTATCTTCAGCAGCGATCAATGCCACTTCCTGAAGAATGCGCACTGCGCGATAGGTCATATCCTCAAGGTTGCCGATAGGGGTTGCAACCACATAGAGGATTCCACTCACTGAAGCTCCTCCAGCTGTGACAGCCAGAGGTTAACAGAGGCGTCGCTCGGCATTCTCCAGTCACCCCGGGGCGACAAGGCAACGCTACCGACCTTGGGTCCATCCGGGAGGCAGGAACGTTTGAACTGCTGGCTGAAAAAACGCCGGTAAAACTGCTCCAACCAGCTCATCAGTTCATCGCGTGCATAGTCATCGGCAAAAGCCTGTTCAGCTAGCAGCAATACTTTTTTCGGAGGGAAATGCATACGCACAATCTGATAAAGGAAAAAATCATGCAACTCATAGGGGCCAACCACCTTTTCAGTAAATTGTCCGATATCTCCGTTTTCATCAGGGGGCAAAAGCTCCGGGGAAACCGGGGTCGCACAAACATCATCCAGCACCGCTGCTGTGCTGCCGGCAAATTCTTCACGCGCACACCAGTCAACCAGGTAGCGAACCAGGGTTTTTGGCACACCTGAATTCACCGCGTACATCGACATATGATCGCCATTATAGGTACACCAGCCAAGTGCAAGTTCCGACAGGTCGCCGGTGCCGATTACCAAACCGCCCACCTGGTTGGCAACATCCATCAGGATTTGTGTCCGCTCACGTGCCTGACTGTTTTCATAGGTGATATCATAAAGTTCCTGATCATGGCCAATATCTTTAAAATGCTGCCGAACGGCCTGATCGATTGGAACCACCCGCAAATCCACCCCAAGCTGTTCAGCCAAAGCCTCAGCATTCCCTCGGGTGCGCCCTGTAGTACCAAATCCGGGCATCGTCAAGGCAACAATTCCTTGGCGATCCAGTTTCAGGCGATCAAAAGCCTTGACCGTAACCAGCAATGCCAAGGTCGAATCAAGCCCACCAGAGAGGCCAATAACAACTTTGCGGCTCCCGGTATGACGCAAACGCTTAATCAGGCCACTGGTCTGTATGAGAAAAATTTCCTGGCAGCGAGCAGAACGCTCAGCATCATCAGGCGGTACAAAGGGTGTTTTTGCTATAGACCGCTTCAGAGTTCCCACTTTTTCTGAATTAAAGGAAAAAGACAGGACACGAAAAGCATGTTCCGGAGCACCACTGGCAAAAGTACTGTTGCGTTGTCGCTCACCAACCAAGCGGTCAAGATCAACATCAGTCAGAATCAATTGGCTGTCAAACTGGAAACGTTCGCTTTCGACCAGTATTTGCCCATTTTCAGCGATCAAAGAATGGCCGGAAAACACCAGATCTGTCGTTGACTCATTCGGCCCAGCTGAAGCGTAAGCATAAGCCGCCAGACAGCGGGCCGACTGTGCTGCCACCAAAGCACGCCGATAGGACTCTTTGCCGAGAATTTCTGGACTGGCAGACAGGTTCAAAATCAGGGTTGCCCCGGCTAATGCTTGTGAGCCGCTCGGCGGAGTAACCGACCAGGCATCCTCGCAGATTTCTATACCGATAATTGCATTGGGAAAATCAGTCGCACGAAACAACAGGTCTGGCCCAAAGGGAATTTGCTGAGGACCAAGTTGATGATAATCACAGGTGCGCTCAACCGCCGAGCTGAACCAGCGTTGCTCATAAAATTCGCCACTGTTCGGCAGATAAGTTTTAGGGACCAGTCCTTTAATTTCACCGTCGGCTATCAGAACCGCACAGTTAAACAGCCGGCCTTGAACGGCTATCGGTGCACCAACCACAAGGGTCATGCTAGCTTGGGCACTAAATTCTGCTAACTCAAGGAGGGCCTCGGTAACTTTTTGCTGTAAGTGCTGCTGAAAAAAAAGATCGGCACAGGTATACCCGGTCAGACAAAGTTCGGGAAAAAGGACCAAGCTGCATTGTTGCTGCTTGGCCTGCCGGGTAATGCCACGAATTTCTGCCATATTGAAAGCAACATCGGCGACTTTCAGTTCTGGTGTCGCAACGCCAAGCCGCAGGAAACCATATTCGGTGATATCAATAACTGCTTTTATCTGTGATTCAACCATGTTGACTCCTACTCCATCACCGGGAAAAACTCTCAATTGGCAAGAGAGAACGCATTCGGTAGATGGGTGATCTCAGCATTGTCGTCACTCTGGCATAGAATTGCCACAACATCAAACCTTGGTTGTAACTTTCCGGAGCGATTACTCTGCAGATACCATTGAGCAGTACGAATAATCTGCTGTTGCTTGCGTTGCCCGACCGCCTCCTGAGGTGTTCCGAAAACTGTGCTGCGGCGGGTTTTAACTTCGACAAAAACAATCCAGTTTTTATACTGGGCGATAATGTCAATTTCTCCAACGGGGGTACTGAAATTTCGTGCGAGAATTTTCATCCCCTGTTTTTTTAGATACCCTGCTGCCTGATCTTCTCCCCAGGCCCCCAGGGCCAGGCGTTTCTCAGTCATCAGCCTGGCCCAAATGCTCTTTAACTCCAGCAAAAGTTTTACGATGCTGCCAACTCGGCCCGAACTGACGAATCGCCTGTCGGTGCTGCAATGTTCCGTAGCCTTTATGTTGCGAAAATCCGTAAACCGGGAGCTGACGATCAAAACTGAGCATAATGCGATCCCTCACAACTTTAGCAATGATAGAAGCTGCAGCAACAGAAAGAGACCGACTGTCCCCCTTTTTTATTGTCTGTTGAGAAATATCAAGCGAGAGAGGAGTAATGCCATCAATCAGTAAATGGTCGGGTGATATGGATAAGCGGGCAATAGCCCGCCGCATTGCCAATAGCGTCGCCTGAAGAATATTGATCTGATCAATTTCCCCGGCAGTGGCGACACCAACACCAAAAGCCGCAGCCTGTTGGCAGATTTGCGGGTACAAACTCTCACGTTTTTTTGCTGTCACTTTTTTTGAATCATTCAATCCCGGCAAGTTAAAATGATCCGGCAGAATGACTGCGGCGGCCACCACAGGTCCGGCGAGAGGGCCACGTCCAGCCTCATCGACCCCGGCAATAGCACGGTACCCCAGCTCCTTTGCCTGAGTTTCAAATAACAGCGTTGAAACTGGAGTGGCATTGAATAAATCAAGATTCATCGTCAATGTCTCCAAAAAAATCAGCAAAAAAAAGCCCTCAGCAAGAATACTGAGGGCTTATCTTAACGAATCTTTGTTTTTCAGACCATGCGCTTTTCCGAAATCCGGGCGGCCTTACCACGCAGATTACGCAAATAGTAGAGTTTGGCCCGACGGACCTGACCGACACGCACAACTTCGATCTTGTCAACACTCGGTGAGTGCAGAGGGAAAATCCGTTCAACGCCGATACTGCCCGACATTTTGCGCACAGTGTAGGAAGAACCGAGACCGCGATTAACCCGCTTAATACAAACGCCCTGGTAAATCTGGATCCGCTGCTTGTCACCTTCAGAAATTTTTACGTGAATTTTTAAAGTGTCACCAGCTTTGAAGCGGGGGATATCTTTTTTAATCTGTTCCAATTCCAATTTATCAATAATGTTCATCTTTCGTCCTCCTCAGTTAATCTATCTTTGAAACTACGCTTTTGGTTTATATCAACTTGTAAAGCTCTTCACTGAGAGCATTGCTATGTTTTATCGGATTCCACAATCTGCTCCAGCTGTTTTAATCGGTCCAGAGTCGCACGATCCTCATCACTCAAGCAAACCTGTTCAAACAAGTCAGGGCGCCGCTGTAAAGTTCGTAGTAACTGCTGCTCCCTCCGCCACCGGGCAATGCGGCCATGGTCTCCGGACAGCAAGACCTCTGGAACCGAAATACCGTCAAAAACGGCCGGCCGGGTATATTGCGGATATTCAAGCAAACCGTCGGCAAAAGAATCGCGCTCTACACTGCCGCTGGAGCCGAGCACTCCGGGTAAGTGACGAGAAATGGCATCAATCATCACCATCGCCGGGAGTTCACCACCAGTCAGGACAAAATCACCGAGAGAAAACTCTTCATCGACAAGAGTCTGACGAATCCGCTCATCAAAACCTTCATACCGGCCACAGATAAAGATCAAGTCAGTTTCACGCGCCAGCTCAAGGGCATGCCGCTGTTTGAACGGTACCCCCTGCGGCGTCATCAGCAAGACTTTAGCTGCCGGAGACCGCTGCTTCAGTTCAGCTACCGCTCGGGCAACCGGTTCCGGCTTCATGACCATGCCGTCTCCACCCCCATAGGGGCTGTCATCTGTCGTCAGATGTTTACCGCTAGCCCACTCGCGCAGATTATGTGCCCGGACCTGAAATAAGCCCTGCTGAATCGCCCGTCCCAGAATACTTTCTTGAAGCGGCGAATCAAACATGCCTGGAAACAAAGTCAATACGTCAAAGATCATGATTCTTCTGGAACCAATCCTTGCGGTAGAGCAACCTGCATAATCTGCTCTTCCAGATCGATTGCCAAAATAAATTCTTTTACCGCCGGAATAAGAATTTCCCCGTAAGGCCCCTGTACCACATAGGTGTCATGAGCTGCAGTAGTGAAAATTTTCTTTAAATGACCAATCGTTCCTTTTTCCAGATCGACAACCTGCAAACCATTCAACTGGCTCCAGTAATACTCGCCATCATCCAGATCTGGCAATTCACTTTCAGCTATGAGCACCCGGCCGCCAACCATCTGTTCGACCTGATTAATGGAATCATAGCCTTTAAAACGCAATAAAACCTGCCCTTTATGCACAACCTGACGAACAATACCCAGCTTGAGTTGCTCGCCTGCGGGCAGGTTTAAGTTGACCTGCTGAACGGCCATCAACGGGTCAGGATCACCCGCGGTCAGGTGTACCTTCACATCCCCGCGTAAACCGTGAGTCCCAACGATTTTGCCTATATCCATCAGGGATTCTGATTGGTTCATTTAACTTTCAACTGACTTGAAAACCAAATCGAAATGGCATTATTCCATAATCTGGAGTGCTGCCCGCCGATTTTCCCGGGTTGCCTTGGCATTGAGTAAAGTCCTCATCGCTTTAGCATTACGCCCCTGCTTACCAATGATACGCCCCATATCCTCTTGAGCGGCTGCAAGCTTGACCAGCACACTGCCATCCTCCGCTATTTCCTCAGAGATAACAATAGCCTCCGGCTTTTCAACCAGAGATTTCGCGATATACTCGATCAGGTCTTTCATAGGTCATCCTCCGGGTGGATGGGGCCGTTGCCCCGGATTCGGACCAGATTCAAGTATCAGGCCTCAGCTGTCGCCTTGGACTTGAACTTGGCCCAGACACCGGCCTGACGCAAAAGTCGACGCACGGTATCGGTCGGCTGAGCACCCTTATTGAGCCATTCAAGAGCTCTATCTTCTTTAAAATCCAACAAACTCTCTTCTTGACGTGGATTGTACTGGCCGAGATTTTCAATAAACCGGCCATCCCTTGGGAACCGCTCATCAGCCACTACAACACGATAGACTGGCTTCTTTTTTGCGCCACCACGGGCAAGCCTGATTTTAACTGACATACTGATTGTCCTCCTGGTACTTCTTTTCTGTTGTCTGTCCATCGAACAGGATACAACTAAGATCTCTATTCGCTCTATTTAAAAAGGTAACTGACCACCCCGGCCAAGCATACCCTTGAGCCCTTTGGGACCCATTTTCTGCATTTTCTTCATCATTTTCTGTGCTTCTACAAAACGCTTTAACAGTTGATTGACATCCTGAACTCTAGTGCCACTACCGTTAGCAATGCGCAACCGCCGTGAGCCATTGAGAATACGATGGTCGACACGCTCCCGTTTAGTCATCGAGCGTATTATCGCCTCTATCTTCTTCAATTCATTTTCTGGCAGTTGCATTCCCTGAGCCTGCTTCATAGCTTTTCCGGCACCTGGAATCATCTTCATCAACGAGTCAATGGAACCCATTTTTTTAACCATCTGCATCTGCTCAAGAAAAGTTTCTAAGGTAAAACCGTCCTTACGCAGTTTTTGTTCAATTGCTGCGGCATCATCAGCTTCAATGGCTTCCTGAGCCTTTTCGATCAGGCTGAGGACATCCCCCATTCCGAGGATACGCTGAGCCATACGGTCAGGATGAAATTGCTCCAGCGCGTCGAGTTTTTCACCCATGCCAACCAATTTGATCGGCTTACCGGTCACCGCACGTATAGACAACGCTGCGCCACCGCGCGCATCACCATCCAGCTTGGTCAAAATAACCCCGGTGAGAGGTAACTGTTCGTCAAAGCTGGCAGCAACTGTGACGGCATCCTGGCCAGTCATTGCATCGGCAACGAACAAAATTTCTTGCGGGACAACCTTGGCAACTATCTGCTTGAGCTCACCCATCAACTCAGAGTCGATGTGCAAGCGGCCAGCCGTATCTAAAATAACAGTATCAAACCCGTTAAGCTCTGCATATTGCATAGCACGGGTACAAATATCAACCGGATCCTGCCCGATCTGAGAGTCATAAACCTCAACGTTCAGTTGACGTCCCAGAGTTTTTAACTGTTCTATCGCCGCTGGACGGTATACATCCGCAGGGACTAAAAGCGGGTTACGCTTTTCCCGACGTAGCCGCAAAGCCAGTTTGCCACAGGATGTTGTCTTACCTGCACCCTGCAAACCACAGAGCATCAAAGAAACCGGAGGCTTGACTGCCAGGTTGAGAGAATTATCTTCTCCTTCCCCCATCAGCCCGGCAAGTTCCTCGCGGACAACTTTAATCACTTGCTGTGCTGGAGTGAGGCTTTTCAGCACATCCTGACCGACAGCACGCTCACTGACTCGGGCGATAAAATCTTTAACGACCCGGAAATTGACGTCAGCCTCAAGCAAAACCAGACGGATTTCCCGCATCGTCTCCTTGATATGCTGTTCGGTTAAGCGGCCATGGCCACGGAGCTTTTTAAAAACCGCGTCCAGTTTATTTGAAAGAGTATCAAACATCTTGTTCTAGTAACAAAGTCCACAAAAGATAGAGAATAAAAAACTGCACTTGCCCATGTCAAGGAAAAAGCATTGAAGAGAAGCTTCTTTCAGCTTAAAAGCTGAAACTGACCGCTCTGCATAAGCCATATTTCGGTGGCTTCCATATTTACCTTATGCAGGGTATCTTTGACTTGGCTGAGCGACTCCAGAGAAAATTTCACTGCCATGCCACAGTCTGCACTCAACTGCCGAGGGACAGGAATCAGCAGAATGTCCATCTGCTCTGCCAAGAGAATTTTTTCCACCTTCATCACCCGATGTATCGAATGAAATATCGCGACACAATCCCCGTCATTGACCACTGCACACCCCGTCCCTGTAAGCTCTACGGCCCAATCCGGCCGCGCATCATGCCACGTTTGTGGTCGGCTTGCAAGTCCTATTCAACGAGCTGGCTAAATTGACAGACAGGCTGTCTTGCAGGTAGAGTGAACGCGAATGCTCACAGCTGCAAAAGGATATTTCCGTTGTCTTCTGACCAGATCCTGCCACTTTCCATTCTTCTGCTTTTTGCTTTCGCCAGTAACTTTCCCCTTGGCTATTTACGCGAAACAAGCCGCAAGTATTCGCTCTATTGGTTCACCCTGATCCACCTGTCAATTCCGTTTATTGTTATTCTCCGGAACCTTTTCGGTTTCAGCTGGCAATGGATTCCGCTGACGCTCATCTGCGCTGTGGCCGGGCAACTTCTGGGAAGTCGGAGCAAAAGAAAGACGCTTGAATGAAACAGAGCGATCGCGCACCGATGAAAAAGGCCGAACGGGTCAGCTCACTCCTGAAAGATCTGCTGGGGAAACCCGGTATCGGCGAACAGATTACCCGCCATCAAGCCTGGTTGATCTGGGATCAGTTGGTCGGTGAGCAAATTGCCGCCCGGGCCAGGCCACGTAAACTCCGCCAAGGAGTGCTGGAAGTCCAGGTTGACCACCCCGTGTGGATGCAGCAACTCCACATGATGAAGCCGGCAATCCTTGAAAAAATCAACGCTAAAATCCCCAATGCCGGCATTACCGACATCTATTTACGCCAGACAAAGGAAGTTCATCCGCTCCACTTAGCAAGGAAGAAAAAAGCACCTGAACCGCCACCATGGAGCCAAATCGAATTGACTGATTGGGAAAAAAGGGCGATTGAAAAAGACCTGGAAACACTTGAGAGCGATGAATTAAAACAGGAATTTCGTAAACTCCTGACCTTGCAGAAACAGGTCAACAAAACCCGCGAAGACTGACCAGAAATGAGCTATTCCTGCTTGTACATCTGCAGAACCTCTTCAGTATAGTCCTGCGCCTCCCCCTGCCCTTTGTAGATATAGAGCGGAGCTTCAACCTCAAGTCCCGGCCGGCCGCCCTTGCGCCCTTCGAGCAAAACCAGTTTGGCAGACTTACTCGTATACGGATGAACCATTCGCAAGCGTTTCGGCTCAATCCCCACCGCTAACAAGCCATTCACCAATGCAGGCAACCGCTCAGCCAGATGAACAACCGCGAACGTTCCACCCTGATTCAATAACCAGTCGGCAGCAGCTATGAAATCAGTTATTCCTCCAGACAGCTCATGGCGGGCTGCGGCGCGTTCATCATCGGGAGCGAGCCGGCCCGAATTTGCTGGGCGAAAAGGTGGGTTACAAACAACCAGATCAGCCGAGTTGGCTGGCAGCATGTCTCTTATAAAACGAATATCACCTTTGAGAATCTGCACCCTGCCCTGCAAAGCATTGAGCTCAACATTGCGCTGCGCCCGCTCAGCCAGACCAGACTGTAATTCAATCCCGGTCAACCCTTCGGCAGCAGTCAGCTTCGCTAAAAGCAGCGGCAGAATTCCGCTGCCAGTCCCCAGATCAACAACATGGGGCCACCTGTTTGCCTTAATAAACCGGGCCAAAAGAATGGGATCCAAGGAATAACGATAACCCTTTTCCGCCTGTAGTAACCTTAAATTACCGATCAGTAAGCTGTCTATGGTCTCATTCATCGGAAATCACCAAAAAAAATGCCAGTCCACAAACATGTGGACTGGCATTCATACAGGGTCAAGAAATATAGGGATTACTTAACGTGACATTCTTTACACTTGGTTGGACCTTTGCCTTCTTTCTTGTGGCAGTCCTTACAAGAATTGTGGAAGGCATCTTTGGATTTTGGCGCTTTGGTACCATCATGACAGCTTTTACAGGACTCAAATCCACCAGTGTGATGGCAGGTAGCACAGTCAGCAACTAAACCCTGGTGCGCAGCATGATTGAAGGTAACATTCCCCATTTTAACTTCAAACTTGACTTCAGCAGGGCCCTTGTCGGAAGCCACGGCAACAAATGCGGTCCCAACGAAAACAGCAACAACCAGCAGTACGAGCAATTTCTTCATCGGTAATTCCTCCCTTTTAATTATTAATAGTTGACAGTCAGTATGGAACTTAAAACAAAAATTACCACAAATGTCAATCGAAAATTGTATATTGTATACAATTTAAAGGTGACTAAATTAGTCCGTCAGCAAGCATCTTTTCCTGCACTCGGGCCGATTTTTCAATGACTCCAGCAGCCATATCCTGCTTAAAGTCAAGGAGCCTGGCTTCCAACGCTGAATCTTCCGTTGCCAGAATCCGGGCGGCAAAAATTCCCGCATTCCGCGCGCCGGCAGAGCCGATGGCCATGGTCGCCACTGGAATCCCGGCAGGCATCTGCACCATTGCCAAAAGAGCGTCTAACCCACGCATGGAGGTGGCATCAATCGGTACGGCGATCACCGGCAGATTTGTTTCGGCGGCGACCACACCGGCCAGATGCGCTGCGGCACCAGCTCCCGCAATCAGCACTTTAATCCCCTTGTCACGGGCCCCACGCACATATTCATTGGTCCGGTCCGGGGTCCGATGGGCACTGGAGACAATCATTTCAAAGGGTACCTCAAAATGTTTAAGGATCTTGGCTGCCTCGACCATGATGTCATAGTCGTTGTCGCTCCCCATCAAAATTCCCACCACCGGCGTTTCACTACTCATACAGATTCTCCTTTAGCTTAGCGATTTAAAGCACGAGCACCAATATCATGGCGATAATGAACATCCTTCCACTGGATCATGGCAACGCCTGAATAGGCTTTATCAATAGCCTCTTTCACATTTTGCCCCAGGCCGGTCACCCCAAGCACTCGGCCGCTATTGTTGACAATCTGTCCACCTTTAAAGGCTGTCCCGGCATGAAAAACCATCAAATCCTGAACCTGCGCCGCGGCGTCTAACCCGGCAATCGGCAAGTTTTTTTCAAAAGCTGCCGGATAACCACCACTCGCCATCACCACACAAACCGCTGCCTTGTCATGCCACTGAATAGATGTATGCGACAAGTCCCCACGGGCGCAGGCCTGTAATACAGGAACAATGTCAGACTTCATCCGCATCAGCAGGGGTTGTGCTTCCGGGTCACCAAAACGGGCATTATATTCAACGACACGTGGCTGACCGTCTTTGATCATCAGTCCGACATAAAGAATACCACTGTAGGGGCAGCCATCCTCGGCCATGCCCGCGATAGTAGGCCTGACAATCGTCTCAACAATCAAATCATGGAGTTCAGGCGTCACTACCGGAGCTGGAGAATACGCACCCATACCACCGGTATTCGGACCTTCATCATTATCATTGACCCGCTTATGATCCTGCGATGAGGCGAGCGGCAGGATGTTTTTACCATCAGTAAAGGCGAAAAAGGAAGCCTCTTCACCGTCCATAAATTCTTCGATAACGACACTGGCTCCGGCAGTTCCAAATACCTTGTCGAGCATAATATCGTCAACTGCTGCCATTGCTTGAGTTTCCGACATCGCCACGATGACCCCCTTACCAGCCGCCAGGCCATCAGCCTTGACAACGATCGGGGCACCCTGCTCTTTGATGTAAGCAACAGCGGCAGCATGGTCGGTGAAACTCCGATAAGCCGCCGTCGGAATATTGTAGCGAGCCATCAGATCTTTAGAGAACCCTTTACTTCCCTCAATCTGAGCCGCAGCCTTGTTCGGCCCGAAGACATCCAGCCCGGCGGCTTGGAAGATATCAACAATACCCAGAGTCAAGGGCACTTCGGGACCGATAACGGTCAGGTCAATGGCTTCCGCTTTAGCAAAATCACAGAGGGCGGCAATTTCATCGGCACCGATGTGGACACACTCAGCCAATTCAGCAATGCCCGGGTTTCCTGGAGCACAGTAAATCTGTTTCACCAGTGGTGACTGGGCAATCTTCCAAATCAGTGCATGCTCACGGCCACCACCGCCGACAACAAGAATTTTCATGTTCGAACTCCTTTAACCTGCGTTATGTAGCTCACCCTGAGAGGCGATCAGCAAAGCCGCCACTTAGTGGCGGAAATGGCGCATACCGGTAAATACCATCGCAATGCCAGCCTCATCTGCAGCGGCAATCACCTCTTCGTCACGAATTGACCCCCCCGGCTGGATAACTGCAGTGATTCCGACCGCAGCAGCATTATCAATCCCGTCACGGAAAGGGAAGAAGGCATCAGATGCCATCGCTGCACCCTGAATATCAAGCCCGGCGTGCTCAGCTACCTGACGCGGCTGGTGCTCACAAACGCCGTGTACTTCAAGGGCGCGTGGAAAGAGAGCTTCAACCCCGAGTATACCCGCGACGGGGACTTCTGGGTGACTCCCGCCGGAGCGGTCAAGGTGCCGCTGATGTACCAGGAAGAGAAATTCGGATACCTCGAGACGAAAGAACTCCAGGCCCTGGAGATGCCCTACGGCGACGGGGAGCTGAGCATGGTGGTGC
>JAPHSA010000080.1 GCA_026193235.1 Deltaproteobacteria bacterium
AGCAACTCAATAATAAAGGTCAGCGCTTTGCCCGCCAATGGATGATTGGCATCAAGAGTGACAGTCTCTTCAGTGACTTTATCGATCATAAGCATCAAGATACTGCCATCACCCTGTGTAACTTCCAGTTGCCCACCTTCGGTCAGTTCGAGGTTTTCAGGCAGGTCAGCGCGGTTAATCTCCTCGGTCAGGGCAGGGTTAGGTTCTCCGTACGCCTGATCTGGTTCGATGACGACAGTTTTTGTCTGTCCCTGGGACATGTCGAGGACCGCCGTCTCAAAGCCCTTGACCACCTCTCCCCTGCCGATAATGAATGACAGGGGGCTGTCTTCAGGAGACGCATCGAAGATTGTTCCGTCAGCGAGTTTGCCAGTGTATTTAACCGTCACGGTGTTGTTGTGAGCTGCGCGAATCATGGTTACCTCTTTCAGTGTGGTGGTCGATTTTGCAGGGAGACAACAGTCAAAAACGGTGAATCCGGTGAGCGCTCTATGCATAACAAGACCGGCTTCATTGGTCAATTGTTTTCAACAATCAGGAGAGTTCAAGCCCATGCTGCTCCTTGGCCGAGGTATTTCAAGAGTTATGAGAAAAATATTCCGTTATATCCGCTATGGTTTGACAAAGTCGCGACTGTCCCAGATACTGGTGACGATTAGAACCTTTGTACTGGAAGTTAAAACCGAAAAGCGCAAAACAACGCAAACCTTAGAATAATTGACCTGATGAGGAATTAGAATGTCGATACATAAAACACTGGGTGAATTCATCGTTGAGAAACAGTCTGACTTTCCCCACGCTAAAGGTGAATTAAGTGCGCTATTAAGTGCGATCAAACTTGCTTCAAAAATAGTTAACCGCGAAATCAACAAAGCTGGGTTAGTCGATATCACTGGTGCCAGTGGTATAGAAAATATTCAAGGTGAACAGCAACAAAAACTTGATATGTTTGCGAATGAGGTATTTAAAAATGCATTAATGGCTCGCGGTGAGGTATGTGGTATCGCCTCTGAAGAAGAAGACAATTATGTATTTTTTGATAATCAAACCAGTCGCAATGCCAACTATATTGTTCTTATGGATCCGCTAGACGGCTCATCAAACATTGATGTGAATGTATCTGTTGGCACCATTTTCTCGATCTACCGGCGAGTATCCCCGGTTGGTGGTCCCGTACAAATGGAAGATTTCTTACAGGTCGGCCGTGATCAGGTCGCAGCGGGTTATGTGATATACGGCTCTTCAACCATGCTTGTTTTCACGACGGGCAATGGTGTTCACGGTTTCACGTACGACCCATCGATTGGTGGATTCTTCCTATCCCATGAATCTCTTACAATCCCGAAAACCGGCAAAATTTATTCGCTCAATGAAGGTAATTACATCAAATTCCCTTTAGGCGTGAAAAAATACCTGAAATATTGCCAAGAAGAAGATGAATCAACAAACCGCCCTTATACTTCACGCTACATTGGCTCCTTAGTTGCTGATTTTCACCGTAATTTACTTAAAGGGGGGATCTATATTTACCCTCAAACGGCACAGGCACCATCAGGTAAATTACGCTTATTATATGAATGCAATCCCATTGCCTTCCTAGCGGAACAAGCTGGTGCGCTAGCTACCGATGGTTACAATCCAATTCTTGACCTGAAACCAACTGAGTTACATCAACGTGTTCCCTTCTTTACGGGGTCACCGGAGATGATGGAGACAGCACACCATTTCATGACAAAGTTTAAGGAAAGCTAACTAACTTAGTTATCATACAGTGCCTGAACGAGGCTTCTTCATTTTTGCGTCTCAAATCTCGTGACTTAAATCTCACTCCTCCTTTTTGAAACACCAAAATCGGCCCATTCGCCTTGCTGTATTTTTAGCAGTTTAGCGGAAGGGCCATTTTTGAACCGACTTGTGAGATGGTTTGGTATGGGAACGCTGAATAGTTCCGGCCAGATAGTGATTTGGTTAGATTGACTAGGTGGAGATTTTAGTCGAACGGGGATAAAAATTTGCAGATCAAGTCGAGCTGTTGTCGATCAAGTTCATAGATCTGAGACAGGGGGGCCGCTGGTGTTTCTCATGGCAATGTCAGTAAATGGTGCGGTAGCTGACATTAAATTCTGTAATGTTATCTTTACGCTACTAATTTTGCGTTGATTTTTTTATGCTGAACCACGATTTTTCTACTCAATTTCCTTCTTTTTGGAGTTCAATATTTGTATGAAAACATTTAAATGTAATTGCAAAGATCAGCCGACTTTATTTTTTGAGAGTAACCTTTGTATTGCTTGCGGCAGAACTGTTGGGAT
>JAPHSA010000026.1 GCA_026193235.1 Deltaproteobacteria bacterium
CACGACGGGTGGGGTTACTAACATAGTTACTCCTATGAGTGTAAGTCTCAGAGGAGGCGACGAGATCGTGCCGACCAGGATTGGCCGATTGTCAACGAGTAGTCCCAACTAAGGTTGGATGCTGTGGAAATAAATTCCCACTGGGCGGGCTTAAGCGGCCATTCTAACATGATTGTGGCATAAACTGTTGGAAAATAACTAAAAATCATTACTTTAAGGGGTTTAGTCGGGAAATCTTTGCATGAATCTAGTGTCGCACGCTGAAAAGAAAAGAAAAAGGTCGCTATTTTCTGGATGTTATATCATGATCCTTGCCGCTCCTGATAAGCGGCTGAAGCTTCTCGAACAGGCCAGTAGTCTTCGCCCCTTATCTTTAATTTTTCCCTTTGTTATTTACTCTTGCTATACGGATTTTCCCATGAGTTTCAATGTTCTGACTGCTGAAATTTCCCATGAAACCAATACGTTCAGCCTGCACAAAACCGGGAAAAAGGCATTCATGACCCGTTATGCCTTGCTGGGAGAAGCCGCCATCAAAGAACGGGGCGACGAGAATACGGAACTTGCCGGGTTTCTTGATGCCGGTCGTGCACATGATTGGCAAGTCACCCATGCTCTTAGCGCTGCAGCCGGACCGAGCGGTAAAATCAGACGCAAGGCGTTTGACTGGCTCTGTGAGCCGATCCTTGTGAGCATATTGAAATATCAGTTCGACGGACTGCTGCTCGGCTTACACGGCGCGATGGGGCTTGATTTCTGTGATGATGGCGAAGGCGAATTGCTTCAGCGTATCCGCAGTTTGGTCGGCAAGGAGATGCCGATTGCTATCACCCTTGACCCCCATGCCAATGTCAGCAAGCAGATGTGTGAGCTGGCGGATATTATTGTTTCGTTTCAAACCTACCCGCACATTGATATGCGTGACATCGGACGTCGGGCCGGAGACATTCTCCAGCGCACCATGGCCGGTGAAATCAAGCCGCGCACCATTTTCGTCAGCCGCCCCATGCTTGAAGAAGTCAATGGTGGCCGCACCGACATCGGCCCGATGATCGAACGCAATGCCGCGGCGCGTGCCTATGAGAAACAGGCAGACGTCTTTGCCGTCAGCATCAATGCCGGTTTTGCCAGTGCCGATGTCGCCATAATTGGACCGACGGTGCTGGTGTGCGGGCAGGGGGATTTTGCGGCGCATACGGCTTTTGCTGAAACGATCGCTGATGATATCTGGAACCGCCGCTTTGAGGTGCTCAACGATTATCTCAGCGTTGACGCGGCGGCAGCGATTGCCGCCACTTACGAACCCGACAATGGACCGCTGATAATTGCCGATTATGCAGATAATCCTGGTGCCGGTGGCTATGGCGATGCAACGGAACTGTTGCGCGCACTGCTCGACGCAGGTGTAAAGAATGCTTGTTTTGGTCCCATGGTGGATGGTGCGACAGTGCAGATGCTGCAGTCTGCTGTTGTTGGCCAACCTGTACAGCTTGCGCTTGGTGGCAGGACCGATCCAGACTTCGGTGGTGGTCCACTTGTTGTGGAGGCCGAATTGGTCTCTATCAGCGATGGGAATTTCATTGGCGATGGCCCAATGATCCACGGACTTCGCGGGAGCTTCGGCCCCAGTGCGGTCATCTGCATCGGCGGGATTGAAATATTGGTGGTCACCACCCCCCAGCAAATACTTGATTTGCAACAATTCAAAGCCTTTGGTATCGAGCCGCAGCACAAAAATGTCGTGGCCCTGAAGTCGATGCAGCACTTCCGCGCTGCCTTCGAACCGATTTCGGGGAAAATAATCGTCTGTGACAGTGGCGCACTTTGCACCCCACGTTACGACCGGCTGCCATATCTCAACGTGCCTAGACCGATATTTCCCCTGGATCTTTAAGACAGCTGAGGTGTTCCCAGTTTGTTTGAAGAGAGGTTCTGGGGGCGGCACTAGATGTCGCTGCGCCTGAAATTTGGTGGCGGGTAGCTCGAATAGGATTTGACCGGCTGGTTCTCAGATATCCAGCAAACCCGGGTATGTGGAGAGTTTTTAAATACATAGTTGTGGTGGATTATTTTATATATATCAGGGCGGAACTTTCCAGCTTCACCCCAGGCTTGCCGATCCAAGAGAAAGCCCTTTTTACTTCATTGTTTAAGGGGCTTTTTCTTTTCTTGGGTGCCACACACAAATCATTATTTTCAGTTGCTATAATAAGACAAAATCGGTCTTTACTTTTCGCGCTATAGAACCCTTCTATCCAGGATGTCGGAGGTGTGAAGATGAATTTTTTTTCCAAAGTGATGCTCTTCGGTGTTTTTCTGACGTTGTTGGCTCTTCCCTGCTTTTCCGCCACCATAAAGCAACCGCAGAATGATTATTCTGCAGATTTTTTGATGAAAGTAACCCAGAGTCAGAGCGGTGAAACAATGACTATCCCGGGTAAGGTCTACTATTCAAAAGGCAAAGAGCGCCGCGAGGCAGAAATAATGGGGCGTAAAAGTATCAGTATTCGTCGGGACGATAAAAAAATTCTTTGGACGCTGGTGCCCGAACAACGGATGTATCTGGAAAACCCTCTGGACGACCTTCAGCAGAAAACTGATCCAACGGCAGTGATTTACGCAGGTGATATGGAAATGACCAAGCTTGGGCAGGAAAAGGTCAATGGTGTGATGACGGATAAATATCGGATGCTGATGACGAACCCCCAGGCTGAACCAATGGAAGGGTTTCTCTGGTTATCCATGGAAAATGTGCCGATCAGGGTGGAAGGAACCAGCCATGAAGGGGGAGAACCGAGTCACTTTGTTATCGATACGAGCAAGCTTGAATTTGCCCGGCAGCCTGGTCATTTATTTGAAGTTCCGCCGGGCTTTCAGCGGATGCAGACGCCCATGTTTGGCGGCGGCGGTTTCCCTGCCGGTAAAGGCACGATGCAACCCGACGCACCGCCCCCAGTAACATCAGGGATGGACATCCCGCCTGAACAGTTGGAACAGTTTCGCTTGCAGATGGAGCAGCTGAAAAAGCAGATGGGAGTGAAATAGATGTCTGATTATTCTGCAACCCGGCAAGAGACCAAGGGCAGGGGCGGGATTTCAGCCACAGCCTTAGGCAAAGTCGAAAGATTCACCTCAGTGGGCAGAAAGAGTCAACAGTGTCCACCATTCCGGTAAACCCATGTTCTTGTGGCGGACTGCTCAGGATTTCGGAGCATCAAGTTTTGCAGAATTCTGTCCCCAGAATTGCCAGTTTTCGATCAGTTCCCCAGCGGTAGCCACCGATTTGACCATCAGCACGTAAAACACGGTGGCAGGGGATCAGGTAGCTGATCGGGTTGTTGCCGATAGCGGTGCCGACGGCGCGGTTGGCTTTGGGATGACCAATTTTTCCAGCCAGATACCCGTACGAAGTGACGCAGCCTTCCGGTATCTTCAATAATGCCTGCCAGACTTGAAGTTGAAAATTCGTCCCCCGAAGTAATAACGGGAATGGTTGATTTGAAGCGCGCTTCCGCGGATTAAAAATCTGTTGGATAATGTTCTGAGTTGTTTCGTCCCCCCTTTTTAGCAGAGCATTGGGCCAGGCTTTCCTTAGTCTTTGTCTGGCAGCTTCGTCTTCTTTGGGTTCGATAAATTCCAACCGGCATATCCCACGCTCTGTCACTGCAATGAAACATCGTCCAAAAGGGGTTGGATGAATAGCGTACTCAATGTTCAGGTCGATCCCTCCGGATTTATATTCCCCCGGTGTCACCGCTTCAACACTAACCAGTAAGTCATGCAGACGTCCAGGACCACTGAGCCCGACGGCAAAACTTGTTTCAAGGACCGAGGTTGATTGTTGCAGGAGCTGCTTGGCGTGTTGGCTGCTCAGGTGCTGGAGAAAGCGTTTTGGGCTGACTCCGGAAAAGCGCCGGAAGAGTCGTTGAAAGTGGTAAGGGCTCAGACCAATATGATGAGCGGTCTCTTCCAGTGACGGTTGCTCCAAGGCTGAGTTTCTCAGAAAATGAATCGCTTCTGCGACCCGTTGATAGTCGTCCGGCATGGGTTGCTCCTTAATGCGTTGACCGAGAAATTATCACTGGTTTCAATAAACACCAACCCGATTCTTGCTATTGCCCGATCCTACAGAAAAAAATCCATGTCAGTGTGAAAAATGATCAGACCCTGGCCACTGGAATTGAGTGGCCAAAATAGCTTTTGCGTCAAAAGGGCGGAAGATTATCAATTATGAAGAAGACCGGGGAAGCGATTTTTCTTGCAAAATGATCAGTTTTTAAGTATTTAGTTCTTCCGCACAATAGTGCGTATATGTCAGTCCCTATCGTCTAGCCTGGCCCAGGACACCGCCCTTTCACGGCGGCGACGGGGGTTCGAATCCCCCTGGGGACGCCAGAAATAGCAGCCTCTTTCGCATCTCCGGAAGAGGCTGTTTACGTTTAGTTCTCAGCGCGTTTGTGGTATTTTCCGGCCATTCAAGGATTATTTCTATGTCTAAAAAAACAACTATTGTTGAAATATTTTCTGATGGGGCCTGCTCTGGGAACCCCGGACCCGGGGGATATGGAACCATTCTGCGCCACGGAACTCATGTCAAAGAGCTGTCTGGTTATGCCGCCGAGACAACCAACAACCGCATGGAGATGCTTGGTGCGATTAGTGGACTTGAGGCACTGAAGCAGCCCTGCCGTGTGTGTCTGACGACAGATTCTCAATATCTGGTCAAGGGGATGACAGAGTGGATTGACGGGTGGCAGAAAAAAAATTGGAAAAATTCAAAAAAAGATGATGTCGCTAATCGTGATCTCTGGGAACGTTTGCTCGAGTTAACGAAAATCCATCAGGTTGAGTGGGTCTGGGTCAAAGGGCACACCGGGCATGTAGAAAACGAGCGCTGCGATGAACTGGCCCGTCTGGAAATTACCAAAGCGTCTGATATCATTGTCTGAGCGAAGCGACTAATTTTTTTGTAGACTTGCTTCACCGATTGATGATGGATATGGTAGTCTTTTTTGGTTTTAAAAATTGCTGTGAAATTGAGCGCTTTTTTGCCCGGACAATCTATGTCAGCCTCGACAGAGCCCCCCACAAACTTAATTGCATCCTCTGCTCAGGATATTGAGGGTCTCCTTTCCCTTGGCCTGTACGCCCTTATTGCGACCGGGCTTATTCTGATATTACTTTTGCTGGCTCGTTTTCTTGGCCAGCGAACTCATTCAGAGGCCAAAGATGCTCCTTACGAATCCGCAGTTGACCCGACCGGGGATGCGCGGTTACGTGAACCGGTTCCCTTTTATCTGGTTGCCATCTTTTTTATCGTTTTTGATGTAGAAGCTGTTTTTGTCGTTTCCTGGGCTGTCGCTTACGATCTGCTCGGCTGGGCCGGGTTCTGGCAAATCAGTTTTTTTATTTTTATACTGTTCCTTGGTTTGGTTTATCTGTGGAAGATGGGTGGACTGGAGTGGGGCTCACAAAGTGCCCGTGATCAAAAAAGGAGAATTGGATGAGCGAAAAGCTGCCGCAGGGCGTGCTGCTGACGCGAGCCGATGATCTGATCAACTGGGGACGTAAAAACAGTCTCTGGCCGATGTTTTTTGGCTTGTCCTGCTGTTTTGTTGAGATGATGACCAGTATGACCCCGCGCTTTGATCTGGCCCGTTTTGGTGCCGAGGTGTTGCGTGGAACTCCGCGTGAATCAGATGTGATGATCATTTCGGGAACCCCATTTAAAAAAATGGGTGCTTCGATTCTTAGGCTCTATGAGCAGATGCCGAATCCCAAATGGGTGATCGCCATGGGGAGCTGTGCCAATTCAGGCGGCATGTATGATGTCTACAGCGTTATCCAGGGTGTAAATCAGATTCTCCCGGTTGATATCTATATTCCCGGTTGTCCGCCACGGCCAGAAGCTTTTCTGCAGGGGATTCTAGAACTGCAGAAGAAAATCGCTGCTGAAGAGCAACCGACCCGTAAGGTGCTTGGCATGCAGGGCGGCAGTGAGGGCACAACAGTTCCCATATTGGTCGACGGAGAGACCAAAAGCCGCGATACGCGTGGGCCAGGCTACGGTAACAGCCCGATTCGCGGTACTGCTCAGCAACCCCCATATTTTAAACACTCGCGCAGCCGTAAAGGCTGGCGGCCAGCACAACCCAAACAGGTTTTTCCCGACCATACAGAGCAGCTCTACCGTGAAGTTCAGGAGCGTTTTTCTGGACAGGTGACCCATGACAGCCTGGCGGCAGATATGCCTGTCCTGCTTTGTCCCCCTGACCAGTTGCTGGAGTTGCTGAACTTTCTTAAACATGAGAGCTCGATAAACTATCAACGCTTGGAAGATTTGACGGCGGTTGATGAGCGTACGAGATATCGGCCGCCGGACCAGCAATTCACCCTGATCTATCACCTGTTGAATTTTACCAAACCAGGATATGTGCGTATCAAGGTGCCGCTTGGCGGAGAGTACCCGCAAGCACCAAGTGTGACCAGTGTCTGGCCATCCGCCGGTTGGTATGAGCGCGAAGTTTTCGACATGTTCGGCATCAAGTTCAGCGGGCATAATGACCTGCGACGGATACTCATGCCGGATAACTGGCCAGGACACCCGCTGCGCAAAGAACATCCGTCGCGGGCGACAGAGATGGAGCCGTTCACCGTTGATACTGCGCTGGAGTATATTCCGCTGGAAGGGGATAAACTGGTTCCTCTTAAGGGCGCTGATGACGGCAGTATGGTGCTCAACCTTGGACCACATCACCCTGGCACCCATGGTGTTCTGCGCTTTGTGCTGCGAATGCACGGTGAAGAAATTTCGGATATTGATGTCGACCTCGGCTACCACCATCGCGGGGCGGAAAAAATTGGTGAACGACAGCATTGGGCTCAGTTTATTCCCTACACCGACCGGATTGACTATCTCTCCGGAGTACAGAACAATCTGGCCTATCTCCACTCGTTGGAAACCATGCTCGGGGTGCAGGTCCCCTCGCGGGCTGTCTATGCGCGGGTTATGCTCTGTGAACTGTTCCGGATCGCGAACCATCTCGTCTGGCTGGGAACTTTTGCGCACGATGTCGGGGCGATGACCCCGGTTTTTTACTGTTTTGAATCCCGCGAAAAGATCTTCGACATTGTTGAGATGATCACCGGCGGGCGGATGCATCCCTCATGGTTCCGTATCGGAGGTATTCCGCTTGATCTTCCGGAAGGCTGGGAGCTGAAGGTCGAGGCTTTTACCAGAGATTTTTCTAAGCGGATTAACGAATTGGATAAGATGCTCACTGACGGTCCAATCTTCCGTGTTCGTACCGAAGGCGTCGGTTCCGTCAGCCTGGATGACGCTCTTGATTGGGGCTTTAGTGGCCCTAACCTCAGGGCCTGCGGCTTTGAGTGGGATCTGCGCCGGAGTATGCCCTACAGTGGCTATGAAAATTTCGATTTTGATGTTGTCACTGCAACTGGCGGTGACAGTTTTGCCCGTTATAAAGTGCGACTGGATGAACTGCGGCAATCTTTGCGAATTGTCCAGCAGGCTGCTCGCGAAATGCCGGGCGGACGCTGGATGACCGATGACTATCGCTACGCTTATCCACAACGTCAGGATGGTTTGCAGAACATTGAAAGTTTGATCCATCATTTTGTCAATGTTTCCAGCGGCCCGGTTGCTCCGCTAGGAGAGTGTTATCGGGCCACCGAGTCGAGCAAGGGTGAGTGCGGCTATTATCTGGTCAGTGATGGAGGCAGCAGTGCCTACCGCTGTCGCATCCGGACTCCCTCTTTTGCTCATATGCAGGCAATTCCCTGGATATGCAAGGGGTCGTTGCTGGCTGATTTGATAGCAGTGTTGGGGTCTATTGATTTTGTGTTGGCTGACTTGGATCGTTAGTGGGGAGGAGCTGATGAAAAGCAATCATCTACCTCGTTATGCTTGATCCTGACTCCTCAACGTAGCTTGCGCTACACCTGCGGATCAGACTCTGCGCAAGCCTCGTATCTGACTGCTTTTGATCAGCCCTGACAAATTTGTTAGTTTTTTTAAAATGAAATTCTGCATTTATGAACATTAAAGCTCTAAATAAAGAAACTTTATGAATAAAATTGACGATATAAATCAAATTGGCTTGTTGGACGAAAATCAGATTACCGAATTCAGCCAGCACGCTGGGGAGATCGAACACCCGCGTGAGCTGATTATCGATATCCTCCGGGCGGTTCAGCTTAACCATGGTTGGGTGCCTGATGAAGGGGTTGAGCTGACGGCAAAGATACTTGGTCTGACGCCGATTGAGGTTGAAGAAATCGCGACCTTCTACGACAAGATTTTCCGCCAGCCGGTGGGGCGTTATCCGATCCATATCTGCGATTCAGTTTGCTGCTGGTCGCGAGGGGGTGAGGAACTCGCTGAGCACTTGCAGCAAACGCTCGGAGTTGCTTTTGGTCAGACCACTGAAGATGGTTTGTTTACGCTGCTACCTTCCTGTTGTCTCGGAGGCTGTGGCCGGGCGCCGGGGGTGATGATCCATCAGTCTTTCTATGGGCCGTTAAACCCTGAGACAGTCGATAAGCTGATTGCTGATCTGCGACAGGAGGGCCAAGGGTGAGTCAGGTCCCGCAACTGCTATTTAAAAACCGCCGGCCGGGCGAAACTGTCTTTATCGATGGTTACCGCGCTACGGGAGGCTATCAGCCGCTGGAAAAAGCTTTCCGTGAAATGACTCCGGTAGAATTGCGGGAACTGGTCAAATCTTCCAACTTGCGTGGTCGTGGCGGTGCCGGCTTCCCGACCGGAGTGAAGTGGACGTTTTTTCCTGCCGATGCTCCGGGGCCTAAATACCTGGTCTGCAACTGCGATGAAATGGAACCGGGAACTTACAAGGATGGCGAACTGCTCATGGCGGATCCCCATCAGCTGGTTGAAGGTATGATTGTTTCTGCCTACGCGCTGCAGACGGATGTTGGCTACATCTTTATCCGTTATGCCTATGAGAAGCAGGCGGAATATTTGCGCCGGGCCATCGCTGAGGCCAAAGAGGCCGGCTATATCGGCAAAAACATTCTTGGTTCCGGATTTGATTTTGAGCTGCATGTTCATGGCAGTGCCGGGCGTTATATCCTCGGTGAGGAAACTGCTCTTCTGAATGGATTGGAAGGTCAGCGACCCAACCCGCGATTGAAACCACCGTTTCCAGCGACCCGTGGGCTGTTTGGGCAGCCGACGACAGTTAACAATGTCGAGACGATAGCTAATATCCCCCATATTATCAGCGGGGGAGCAGAGTGGTTTCGTGATCTGGCGCTTACCCCAGAAGGCTCAGGAACCAAGCTTTTTGGGCTCTCCGGGCATCTTAACTGTACCGAGTGCTTTGAGCTTCCGGTTGGCATCCGCTTGGGGGAGGTTGTTGAAACCTACGGCCAGGGCGTCTGGAAAAATCGTAAATTTAAAGCCTGTCTCCCTGGAGGTGCTTCTACGCCATATCTGACGGAAGAACACATGGATGTGGCACTGGACTTTATGTCCTTGGAAAAGGTCGGCAGCCGTTTCGGAACCGCCGGGGTCACGGTTTTTGATGATCAGACCTGTATGGTTGCCGCAACCTTGAACCTGATTCAGTTTTTTGCCCGGGAAAGTTGTGGCTGGTGTACGCCCTGCCGCGATGGATTGAGCATGGTGCGTTGGCTTTTGGAAAAGTTTGAAACTGGCAAGGGATCCCCTGAGCATCTGGATATGCTGAAAGATCAGCTGCAGAATATCTCCGGCAATAGCTTTTGTGCTCTGGCGGAAGGAGCCATGGGTCCGGTCGCTGGGCTTTTGACTCATTTTGAACAGGAGATTATTGACCATATAGAAAAGGGCCGCTGCCCATTTAAATCATAGACGACATTATGCCGACACTGACGATTGATAATCAAAAAATTACCGTTCCCGAGGGGAAAACTGTTCTTGAGGCCGCCGAGGAATTGGGGATTATTGTTCCGCACTTCTGCTATCACCAGGCTCTGGGGGCGGTTGGTGCCTGTCGCATGTGTGCGGTCACCATTCAAAAGGGCACTTTTACCGGGTTGAAAATGTCCTGCCTGATTCAGGTTGAGGACGGTATGGTTGTTACCACTGACGATCAGCAGTCGACGACTTTTCGTGAACGTGTCAGTGAATGGCTGATGCTGAACCACCCTCACGATTGTCCGGTATGCGACGAGGGGGGTGAGTGCCAGCTGCAGGAGATGACGATCGCCAGTGGGCATGGGTTGCGGCGCTACGATGGCCAGAAGCGGACCTACCAGAATCAGGACCTCGGGCCGTTTATCGCTCAGGAGATGAACCGTTGTATCCAATGTTATCGCTGTGTGCGGACCTATAAGGATTATTGTGGTGGCCGTGACTTCGGTGTCATGGGATCACGCAACCGGGTTTTCTTCGGGCGCTTTAAGGATGGAATGCTGGAAAGCGATTTTTCCGGAAATATCGTTGATGCCTGCCCGACCGGCGTCTTTACGGACAAAACGTACCGGTTTAAATCGCGGTTCTGGGATTTACAGGAAGCACCCTCGGTCTGCCCACACTGTTCGCTCGGTTGTGCGACGATTCCCGGTGGGCGGTTCCGCGAGATACAACGGGTCCGCAGTGGTGAGGATCATTCGGTGAATGGATTTTTTATCTGTGACCGTGGCCGTTTTGGCAGTAGCTACGCCAGCCATCCGGAGCGTCCACGTCAGGCTCGGATAAATGGCGAACTTGTTGAGATTGAGGAGGCTCTTTCCCAGCTTGCTCGAGATGCGGACCAGATGATCAAGCGGCACGGGCCAGAGGCTGTTTTGCTGCTCGGCTCAGAGCGCGCATCACTTGAGGCTAACTGGTTGCTGCAGGGTTGGGCCAAAAAGCTGGGTTGTCGCGTACCGGTCCTTTCCGCACATGAGTTGCGACATCAAACAGCTCAGTTTGCAGCTTTTGATCTTTCTGATCATCTGGCCAGTTTGGAAGATGTC
>JAPHSA010000119.1 GCA_026193235.1 Deltaproteobacteria bacterium
AAAGTGACATCAACTCGGCGCGATATTCTTCAAACGCGACATTCAGCCGTTGCTCTTCGGAAATTTTATCCTGCAGAAGGGTTTCTGTCGTTGCCACTGCTGTTTTAAGCTCGTCAAGGTTGGAAGCTGCCTCTTCATCCTGATGAACGAGGCCGCTGGACTCTTTGTCTAATTCGAGCAAGCGCACGGAAAAAGAATCTAATTCTGCCTGGAAATCCTTATCCTGTTGCGCAAGATGTTCCCGTTGACGCGCAGCAAGCACAAGTTCACTCTCCACACGCTGAATTTCGGAACCCAACTGGTAGGATTTTTCCTGAGCCTGGCTGTGCTCTGCCTCTGCGGCCGACAGCTGCAGTTGCTGTTCTTCCAACTGCAGATCCCCTTCCTCAAGACGCACATCCAGTCGCGCCAGAACGGCAGACTGTTCCAGTTCACGCTGAGCAACCAGGTCGATTTCATGGCCGAGCTTCTGAAATCGATTTCCGCTCAGGCTCAGTTCGACCTGTTTAACTTCACCGCGATAATCGCGAAATTTCTCCGCCCGTTGGGCCTGACGTTTCAGGCTGCCGATCTGCCTTCTAACCTCGGTGATAATATCACCGAGACGCACCAGATTTTGTTTGGTCGCCTCCATTTTTCGTAAAGCGGATTTTTTACGGGATTTAAACTTGGTCACTCCCGCAGCCTCTTCGATAAGACTCCGGCGCTCTTCCGGCTTGGCACTGACCAACATGCCAACCTTGCCCTGCTCAATAATTGAATAGGCCCGCGCCCCGACACCCGTATCCATAAAAAGTTCAGTGATATCGAGCAAGCGGCAAGGGGTTTTGTTAATCAGGTAATCGCTTTCACCGCTACGATGGAGACAACGGGTCACCATAATTTCAGCAAAATCTCTGTAAGCCGGTGGACTGAGCCCCGCACTGTTATCAAAGATAATCGAGACCTGAGCCAGGCCATGAGGCTTACGGGTTTCGCTGCCGCCAAAGATGACATCTTCCATCATCCGGCCGCGCAAGTTCCGAGCATTCTGCTCCCCCATCACCCAGCGAATCGCATCAACAATATTGCTTTTACCGCATCCGTTCGGACCGACAACGCCAGTAATCCCCTGCTGAAAATCCAAGGAGACCTTGTCAACAAAAGATTTAAATCCGACTATTTCAAGACGTTTAATTTTCATAGCAATAATTTAGCGAGTACCATCAGGGCTGAGGTCGTACTGACATAGTAAATTGATAAATTTAACCTTGTTAAAAAGCAAAGGCGCGTCATGTTATCAGGGGGCCGAGACCATGTAAAGAATAGATATCCACCTGGATACAACGCCGAATCTATCAGCATTGTTGCTTGCTGAGTCGCAGTAGAAAAGCTATGATGGGAATGGTTTAACGTCGTCCCAACTGTTTTTTACTGGATATAACCATCATGAGCCTCTCATCAGTGCGGAGTTTGATAAGAATTTTCTACTTCCTGCTGATTTTCTGTGCCACGCTCGTCACCTTACTCATTGTTTTTCTCAGCCAGCTGGATCTGAATGATTACCGCCTCTCTCTCGAACGACAACTCAGTACAGCGTTAAATCAACCGGTCTCCATTGGCCATAGTTCCTTGACCTACAGCAAAGGGCTTGCCCTGGAGCTTAAACAACTGCAGATCGGCCCGGACGATTCCGCTTTCGCCAAAATCCCCCGTCTCATCGCAACATTGCAGCTCGCACCGCTGTTCAATAGAGAGTTCATCCTTGAACAGGTGCGCATTGACAACCCGCTCTTCCAAGTTCGCCTGCCCCTGACAGAACGCCCGGCAAAAGGGGCCTCGCACAGTCTGTTAAACAGCTTGGGAATCAGCATACTGACCGTTCATAACGCCCAGCTAGAAATCTACCAGAGCATTGAGAGTAAGGCCGTTAAGCGTTTTGAGCTCACCAGCATTCACGCGGTCCTGCGCGGATGGCAAGCGAACCAGAGTGGCCGGCTGGTCGTAAGCGGTCAAATCCCACGGTACAACGCCAGCATCCTGCTGGAAACCAAATTGCCCGCCAGTTCAGATCCACAAGTCTGGCGGCAGGAAGAGCACGAGACACAATTAAAAATCAGTGGCTTTTCTGCCGCTGAGTTTCCACAACTTAAAGGTCAAGAGTATCCGGAGGCACTTGACCTGGAGGTGAACATCCATGGAGCGCCGGCGAACGGGACCATCTTTAACGCGCTGCTCACCGGAGCTAAAAGTCGTGAGAAAATCTTTTCTCTCGCTGGGCGCTGGACATCCTCACAAACTCAGGACGCCATCACGGACCTCAGCGGTGAGCTGTTAACAGTCCCGCTCACAGGAGAATTTCACTATCTGCGGCAGGCAGATAAAAACTATCTGGCGGGACGCTTCGGGGCAAAAAACGTCCAACTGGACCAACAATTATTACATGCCTGGCGCATTCCTCAGGCCGACAAACTCCTGAAGGGAGAGCTGGAGCGACTGGGCATCGTCGTCGAAAAAAGCTGGGAGTCTGGACAACCTCTCGCCGGACTGCCCCGGATAGGTGCAGAGGTAACCCTGTCCAATCTGAGCTGGGACATTCCTGAGCTGAAACAGTTGCAGGATCTCTCTGTCGATCTTTCCCTGGAGAATAAAAACCTGCTCATTCAGGATGGAATCCTGGTTGCCGGTGGGGATCCGATTGAATTTTCTGGACAGATTCAAAGCCTTTTAGAAAAGCCGAAAATTGCTCTGAACGTCAATTTCAACCCACAGCTTAACAACATTAAGAGCGCATTCAAAAGACTTGAGCAATGGGAGATCTCCGGGAATGTTCCCGGGACGCTAAAGCTTAACGGCCCTATTTTACACCCCGATTTTCAGCTGCAGGCAGATCTCGGCCCTACCCGTTTGCGCTATCCCTCACTCTTGCTCAAACAAACAACAGATCAGGCGAAGCTTAGCATCAAGGGAAACCTGTCACGCAACAGGGTTAAGATTGATCTCTTCAACATACAGCTGGCTGACTCCGGCATCTCCGCTTCCGGTTATTTTGAAAAAACCCAGGAAGGGCAGGTCTACAGTCTTACAACGCAACCAATTATTTTGGAGCAACTCACCCCTCTCTCGCCAATATTAAAAAA
>JAPHSA010000094.1 GCA_026193235.1 Deltaproteobacteria bacterium
AGCTGAATTGGGTTCAGGTTCCACCCGAGTTAAAGTCAGGACTGTCTCGGCAAACGCTCTCAAGACGAAAATTGAAACATTGGACACAGGTGCTGCAATCCCGCCGGATCCCCTGCCGGACGGAGAAAAGCGAAAAAGGGTTACTGCTACTCGTTCCTGCGGATCAATTCCAACAAGCCTGCCAGGAACTGATTCAATACGAAAAAGAAAACCACAATTGGCCACCGCCACCCCCGCCTGACCAGAAATTACACGAAAATACCGCATCAACCCTATGGGTTCTGATATTTTTAGTTCTGTTCCACAATGTCACCACCCACCAGGTCAACCTTTTCGGCCACAACCCTTATGACTGGATTCGCCTGGGCAATGTGCATGGCGCGAAAATACTCGCCGGGGAGTGGTGGCGGCTCGTAACCGCTTTAACCTTACATTCCGGCCCGCTGCATTTGGCCGGGAATGTTGTTGCTGGCGGCATCTTTATCGTGCGCCTGTGCTGGATACTCGGTTCCGGGCCGGCCTGGTTACTGGTGCTGGCAAGTGGAATCCTGGGAAATCTGCTGAACATTCTGGTGCAATCACCAGATCACCGCTCGATAGGAGCATCAACCGCCGTATTTGGGGCAGTGGGCTTATTGGCAACCATCAACATGCTGCGTTATAGACAAAGCCTCTGGCGCCGATGGCCGCTGCCAATTGCTGCTGCGTTCGGGTTGTTGGCACTGCTTGGAACGGGAGGGGAAAATACCGATATCGGCGCTCACCTGTTCGGCTTTTTAAGCGGGATTGGGTTGGGACTGATGCTCCACTATCTGCCATACAAAGTCGATCAATTAAGCCCGCTGTTAAATCGAAGCCTTGCCTCTCTTTCCGCTCTTCTGGTGCTTGTAACCTGGTGGTTTGCCTTGAACTAAAAAAGGCCCGGAAATAATCATCCGGACCTTTTAACGTTTAATTCAGCTTGGCTTCATCCATCTTAAGCCACCCCGATATCAGCCTCAGCGCAGGCATATTCAAGAGCAAATTGCGCATGCAGTGCGGTCGTATTAAACAACGGCAGATCAATGTCCTCCTGGCGCACCAAGAGTGGAATTTCAGTACATCCCAGCACCACTCCCTGAGCTCCCTGGTCACGTAACTTTTCAATAATCGCCAGATAATTCTTCCGTGCTTCAGCGGTGAATTTCCCCTGGCAGAGATCCTCGAAGATAACCTGATGGACATATTCACGGTCTTCCGCTTCCGGAATTAACACATCCAGGCCAAATTTATCCTTGAGTCTTTGGCGATAGAAGTCTTCCTCCATCGTATAACGTGTCCCGAGCAAACCCACCCGAGTCAGGCCCTGGGCGCTGATTGCCCGGCCTGCTGCATCTGCAATATGCAGCAAAGGAACTTGGATTTTCGCCATAATTGCAGGTGCGACCTTGTGCATCAGATTGGTACAGATCAAGATCATGTCGGCCCCAGCCTGTTGTAATCCGAAGGCAGCATCGGCGAGTTGCTCTCCCGCTTCCTGCCATTGGCCATTGGCCTGAAATCTTTCGATCTGCGCAAAATCAACACTGTGCAATAAAATTTTTGCCGAATGAAGCCCGCCAAATCGCTCACGGACCCCCTCATTTAAGAGTTGATAGTAAAGCATTGTCGATTCCCAACTCATTCCACCCAGTAGTCCGATCGTTCTCATCGCCAGCCTCTTTAGTGTTTCTAAAGTCATAGATTTTTCGCAACTTGATTATTAAGAATCGACCATAACAGATTTTTTTAAGGACGACCATGCGGCTTAACAAAGAACCCCGCGTCAACGGAATGAAACAATGAAAAGCTAAATAAATCGTCTCATCATCTGGTCGATCACCTCATCAATATTGTCAGGGGTGATTTTATACTGCTCAATGGCCGCCTGGGCGCGCTGCCTTTTCACGAAGACATTCAGCTCTGTGGTAGAGGTAAAAATTCCCAGCCGGCGGCCAACCTGATAAACCATCTGTTCTTCTGGTGGAAGATCCAGAAAATGCCGCACAACGGACTTCATCTCTTCTTGATCCTGAGGCAGTGTGCCTTCAACATCCTGAAACAGGTTCAATATGTGATCACTCTGCAGCGTACTTGAAATACCCTGCAGGTTTTCTAAAAACAACAGAATTTCTGCAGCAACTTCTGTATCCTTCATTTTCAAAAAGTTGCCGTTTTCCCAGTCTGTGAAAAGTTGCGTTCCTTGTGGAATTGCCAGGGTGCGCAACCGAATAAAATCAGGGTTGATCATATTCAGCGCTTGCGCCGTTTCAATGGCATGTTGACGCGATAAGCCCGTCCCGCCAAGCCCCGGCATAACGTATTCTGACAATTCCATCCCGGCTTTTTTGACTTTACGCCCGGCACGGATCTGCATCGCCTGATCAGCACCTTTTTGCACTCTTTTCAGGACAGCATCCGAGCCGGACTCGAGTCCGATGTGGATCCGATTCAAGCCGGCAGCAGCAAGTCTTTCCAGATCGTCTTCAGAGATGCGGTCGATAGTTCTCGAACGAGCATAGGAGGTGACCCGCTGAACCCAGGGGAAGGATGTGCGAATCTGGTCGAGGATGCGAATCAGTTTGTCTGGTTTGATGACCAGGCTGTCTGCGTCCTGAAGAAAAACTGATTGCATGCCGCCATCGAGCCAGGCATATGCGGCGTAAAATGCAAGCTGGTCATTGTCGCTCATCGCCCTGGAAAGATGATCCAGATCATGGTAGTTGATCTGTCCGTAAGTCTTTAGATGACCATTAAGAACCGCTAGATAAGCGGAAATTTTGTGAATATCTTCCAGAACATGATCAACTGCACGGAGAGAAAACCCGGTACCTTTATATACCGGACAAAAAGAACAACGATTCCATGGACAATTTCGTGTGACTCGGATAAGCAGACTTGTGGCTTCACTCGGTGGTCGAATCGGTCCCTGTTCAAACCCTTGATATTCTGAATGCTTCAATCTCGTTTCTCCTACCAGAAAATATCAGGTTATAGTAACCTGCCCTTTATTTCCGACAGACCTGTGATACCGTTATTAAATCCAGTCTACAGGAGAGCTAACAATGAAGAAAGTTCTTGTCGGTATAGCTGTGACACTGCTGATAATTGCTGTTGTCACAATTTCAAACAAGCCGAGACCCGAGGGGACAATCTGGATTGGGGGAGGAACCGAAGGCGGCACACTTATCGTCTTCGCCGAAGGCTTGGCTGAACTCCTGAAAAAAGCAGAACCTGAACTGGAGGTCAACGTCATCGGTTCAGGCGGTTCAGTCGCCAACATCAGAAGTATTCAGGCTGGGAAGCTTGATTTTGCCTGGGGCTATGCCGGAGACATCTATCTTGGCTATCAAGGGAGACTTGTTCCTGGTCAGCCCCCCTTTGACAATGTGCTTGTCCTCGGCCGCGTTTATGGCTCTACCACCCAACTTGTTGTCCCTCAAGACAGTGTCATTACCACTCCGTACGATCTGGTTAATCGCCGGGTAGCCATTGGCAGCTCCGGTTCCGGTTCCGCCCAAAGCGCCGAACGCTATTTTCGCGCCATTGGCATATGGGACCAGATTATTCCCCTCTACATGGGCTATGACCTCGGTATTGAGGAACTCAACAAAGGCCGCGCCGAAGCGGTGTGGCAACTGGTCGGCATATCCAGTCCGTCAATTGCTGAATTGAGTAAGAAGCGCTCAATCCGCCTGATTAACTTGCTTGAGGCTGCAAAGGATAATGATTTCTTCATCGATTTCCCTTTTTATACTGAAGCGACAATTCCACCCGGAACCTATTCAGGGATAAACGAGGCAATTGAAAGTTACCAGGATAACACCCTGCTGGTGACGCATGGGGGGGTCGATCCAAAACTGATTGAATTGACTCTTAACACTCTTTTCAGCCCTCAAGGTATTTCCTATATGCGGGGCAAGCACTCGAACGCCCTTGATCTGGAACTCAATAAGGGGCTTCAAGGTGTACAAACGCCACTCCATCCAAGCGCGCTTAAATTCTGGTGGAAACAGGGGCTGGCCAAATAACGACAGCCTCAAGCGATCTTCTGCGACAACCTCGCCTCTCTGTGAGCAATACTTGCTTTTACCAAGCAGCTTGCTTTAGGATTTTCAGACAACCTCCTCAAAAAATATGTTGAAGATTCAAAAGAGAGATCACAGATGCAACAGACCAATAGACGCCAGTTTATCCGCCAAATCGTCTTTTCAGCAGCGACCCTCGGCTGTGTTCCTTTGCTTGACCTGTTTACACTTCCAGTTTTGGCAGCAATCTCGCCAGCGGTTGTCAAACGAACCGGACCAAACATTTCTGATCTGGTCGAACAGGTCCTGGAACCACTGGGCGGGATGGGTCATTTCATCAAGCCCGGCGACCGCGTCGTAGTTAAACCGAACATCGGCTGGGACCGCACGCCTGAGCAGGGGGCCAACACCCATCCTGAGATCGTCAAAACTGTCATAGAACACTGTCTGCAAGCAGGTGCGGCCGAAGTCAGGGTCTTCGATAACACCTGCAATGACCCGAGGCGCTGCTATACCCGCAGTGGAATTCAGGCCGCCGTCGATTCGCTGAAAACCCGACGGGCAAAGATAGAGCACATGGACCGGCGCGCCTATCAGGACATCAACATTCATCAAGGACAGGATCTGAGCAGTTGGTCATTTTATCGGCCAGCTATCGAAGCAGATAAATTCATCAATCTTCCAGTTGCTAAAACCCATTCGATTGCCGTACTGACTCTTGGCATGAAAAACATCATGGGCGTGATTGGCGGGAACCGCGGAAAACTGCATCGCAACATCGGCGATTCGGTCACCGATATCAACCTGGTGGTTCAATCTGACCTCACCATTGTCGATGCCACCCGGATCATGGTTGCCAACGGTCCCCAGGGGGGCCGTCTGAGCGATGTCGAACGCCGCGACACCCTCATCGCGTCCTCTGACATTGTCGCCGCTGACAGTGTCGCCGCGACCCTGTTCGGATATCGTCCTGATCAGATTCCAACGGTAGCAACCGCGGCCAGGCGCGGGTTGGGCGTGATGGATCTTGGCCGGATACAGATGCTGTGAAAGCCACAATCTCAAAAACTAACCTGCGCCGCACTGTCCAGGTTATCTGCCTGATCGGATTTCTCTGGCTTTTTCTGCAAACCGAATACCGTGGTTACGATGAGCTCCCCTTTCCTGTCAGCTTACTCTTCCGCCTTGACCCTTTGGCCGCCCTGGCCGACACCCTGGCCCCTGGAGCTTTTAACTGGCAGCTTCTCTGGCCGGCGCTACTGCTTATTGCTTTGACGATCCTTTTCGGCCGCTTTTTCTGCGGCTGGATCTGTCCACTTGGGACAACTCTGGATGGTTGTGGAAAACTGCTCGGTCGTGGCAAAGGTGTTCTCAAACCAGCCTGGCGCCGGGTTAAATACCTGCTGCTGATCGGCATGGTCGTCGCTGGACTGTTCGGTGTCCAATTGCTCGGCCTGCTGGACCCCCTGGCAATATTTCTACGGTCCCTGACCCTGTCAATCTACCCGGTTTACAACTTGCTGATGAACGCCATCTTCGATTTCACTTATCAGCATCAGATACCGTTGGTCTCCTCTTCAGTGAACGCCCTCTATCCTTTGTGGCGCGACAACCTGATGGCCTTTTATCAGCCGGTTTTCAATCTTGCGTTATTAACCCTGATCGTCTTTCTGGGAATTATTCTGCTAGAAAAGATTGAGCGACGCTTTTGGTGTAAAAATCTCTGCCCACTCGGAGCCCTGTTCGGCATCTGTGCCAGCCGGGCGCTCTTGACCCGCACACCTGACGGGCTCTGTGAGGATTGCCAGCTTTGTTCAAGCGCATGCCGCATGGATGCTGTAGGGGCTGAGGGACAACGCCCGGGGGAATGTATCGAATGTCTCGATTGTACAGGCTACTGCCCCCACGAACGGGTTCAGTTTAACCTCGGGAAAAGTCGACCTAAGGACACTTCCGTTGACCTCACCAGGCGCGGGATAATAACTTCGCTGGCAGCCGGCGCGCTGATCGCTCCGACGGTAAAAATTTCCCCTGACCAGGCAAAGCTCAATCCCTATCTGCTCAGACCACCGGGAGCCGTAGCGGAAGATGAATTCCTCAGCCGCTGTATCCGCTGCGGTGAATGCATGAAGGTCTGTATTGGCCAGGCCCTGCATCCAGCCTTGTTTGAAGCCGGTGCGGTCGGACTCTGGAGCCCCCTGCTGGTGCCGCGAATCGGCTATTGCGAATACAATTGTACCCTTTGTGGGCAGGTCTGTCCGACAGGAGCTATTCGCCCGTTAGCGGTTGCTGAAAAACGTAAAATAGTGATCGGGATCGCTGTCTTCGATAAGGATCGTTGCCTGCCCTTTGCTCGTGGTGAGGAATGTCTGGTCTGTGAGGAACACTGCCCGACCGGAGACAAAGCAATCGTCTTTGATGAAAAAGAAGTGCTGGTAAATTCCGAAATCGTTCAGGTCAAGATGCCGCGAATTGTCCGGAATCTATGTATTGGCTGCGGTATTTGTGAAACCCGCTGCCCGGTTGACGGCGCCAGCGCAATCCGCGTGTTGAACGAAGATGAAAGCCGCAGGACTCTGCCCGGCGCAGGCGTCAGTATCCCCTATGGATGAACAAACCAAATCTCAAACAATTGACTCTTTTATTTCCCTCCCCCCTCTCATTTATAATTCTTCCCATGCTACAATGTGCGAAACTCTAGCTAAAAGGATCACCTATGAAAAACAGATATTTGATTATTTCCGCTCTATTCTTCGCCGCTCTTTGTGTTGGTCTCGGCAGTTCATTCGCTGCGGATATCCCCAAACGTTTGAGTGACGTAAAACGCATCACTGTTGCTGAGGTGCAGCAATTACAAGCTAAAGAAAGCGTTATCCTTATCGACACCCGGGCTCCTGGCCAATGGGTGCGGGCAAAAGACAAAGCCCTGGGTGCAATCCGCATTATTACAGATAACGACTTGGAAAACTTGAAGAATACCGTTTCCCCGGAGCAGGCCATTGTGACCTACTGTACCTGACCGAACGAAGGTACCAGTGCCAGTCTGGCACTGACAATGATGGAAAACGGTTTTACCCGCGTATGGCCCCTTCTAGGCGGTTATCAGGCATGGATCAAGGCTGGACTACCTGTCGAGCCCAAGTAATGCGCTAGAGTGAGCATGAAAGGATTAAAAAATGAAGGCCTCCTTGACCGCTGGGACAAAGTATACCCACGAATATACTGTTCCAAACAACAAGACCGTTCCCTATGTTTTTGAAGAATCAGAATTGTTCCAACAGATGCCACCTGTCTTTGCCACGGCATTCATGGTTGGACTGATGGAGTGGGCCTGTATGGAAGCCCTTAAAGCACATATGGAGGAAGGTGAGATCAGCCTGGGAACGGATATCTGTGTATCTCACCTGGCGGCAACCCCAGTTGGAATCAAAGTCTTTGTCGAGGTTGAATGTCTTGAAATTAATGGGGCAAAAACCAAATGGTCGATCACGGCTAGAGACGAAATTGAAGTTATTGGAAAAGGAACCCACGAACGATTTACCATCAATGCAGAAAAATTTGCTAGAATGGTCGAAAAGAAGGCCGCAGGATAAAACTTGGAACACATGATGACTTATTTATTGCATCTAAAAAACAAAGGAGAGCGTAATGACCGAATTTAGCTGCGACAACCCTGAAGAACATTGCGATTTTCACGTCTGCCAATTAACCGCAAAGGTGCGCCATCCGGATATCGACAAAATGTTTGAAAATCCACGTTATGCATGCACCAACTGCGGCGCCAAAGTTCACGATGCCAGAAATGTCTGTCGACCAAAAGAACTTTAAGGCCCTGACAGCTTCAAATAAAAAGGCTCCCTGGACAGCATCCCTGGAGCCTTTTTTTCGTGTTACAAGCCGTTAGCCGGATTATTCACTATTCTTCCATTTTCGGCGCCGGGCAGGTCATGCCCTCAAAACGACTGCAGGCGGTAGTGACGTAGTCCACCAGATAATTCTGCGTCTGGGCAGACAATCCCAATGAACCAAGGTCTTTCTTCAGATCCTCTGGTTGACCGTTACACCCAAGATAACCGTTGATCCGGGCTGCTGCGGAAGATGCAGCAAAACGCTCTCCCTCGGGGTATATCCGGCTGAATTCGTTGAACAGCTTGTCAACACTGCGCAGGTAGTATTTCTGATGGTAATCCTCCGCCGGGTAAAATTCTCCGGCCTTTTCAATCGCAGTGAAGATCGCTCTCTTTTTCAATACCTTGACCTGCTGCCGTGATTTTTCCGCCTCGATACGTTGATTTTCTGAGGTATAAAAAACAGCGTTGCGGTATTGCCGCCCAGAAATATCGTAAGTGGGGTCGTGACTGTCCCAAAAGACATCCAGCAGTTGTTGATATGAGATTTCCTGGGGATCAAATTCGACCAGAACCGTTTCGGTATAGTCCTTCATGCGCCGATAGCTTGGATTAGGTTCCGTTCCCCCGGCATAGCCAGATGCAGTACGATATACTCCCTGAAGACTCCCGAACTGAGAGTCTATTCCCCAAAATCACCCGAGCGCGAACAGGGCCATCTCCGTTTTTTCCGGTTTTTTCTGATCGAGTATCGGCAAAGTCAGGGTTCCTCCCTGAGTCGCATAAGCCTGACCGGTATCCGATTGCTGCAACCGCGGCACAAGCAGTTGACCGTAGATCATCCACAGCGTCAAACCCAAGATGGTCACAACCAAAGCTGAGAGGACAACTGACCCTGGTAATGATATTGTCTTTTTGTTTTTCATAGGTTCATTTTGACACCAATACAGCTGATGAAACAAGATCGACACAAAAAATAGAAAGTTATTTTTGTCTTTAGTACGCCTTGATTTTTATTATTAAACCCGTAGAATCTAATGATTATTACTGGTTAGTCATTCGCTCCGCCGTTCTCAAGTTTTTATTTTTAGATTTCAGAGGTCTGGACATGGCACACCACACGTTGAAATCCGGCTATTCCCATCTGGCAGATCGGCTCAATCGCTATCCCCAGGGGGCCCCGCCCTCACAACTCCTGTTTCAGATTTTGGCCATGCTGTTCAGTGAAAAAGAAGCTGAACTGGTTGCGCTTCTGCCAATCAAACCATTTACGGCCAAGCAGGCCAGCCAGGTCTGGAAACTCAATCTGAGTGAAACCCAAAAGGTTCTCGATGAACTGGCCGGACGCGCCATTCTGGTAGATATGGATAGAAACGGTGAATCGGTCTACGTTCTTCCCCCACCGATGGCCGGGTTCTTCGAATTTTCTCTGATGCGCACGCGGGGGGATATTGATCAGAAAGTCTTAAGTGAACTCTTTTACCAGTACATGAACGTCGAAGAAGATTTTATTCGCGAGCTATTCACCCGGGGCGACACTCAACTTGGCCGAACCTTTGTCCACGAACCGGTTTTGACTAATGAAGAGTCGTTGCATGTGCTTGATTACGAGCGGGCAACGGAGGTGGTTAAAACAGCCAGCCATATCGGTGTTGGAACCTGTTATTGCCGCCATAAAATGTATCATCTGGACAAAGCTTGTGACGCACCGATGGATATCTGCATGACCTTCAACAGCTCTGCCGCCTCGTTGATAAAACATGGTCATGCACGGCAGGTTGACGCCAGCGAATGTCTTGACCTGCTCCAGCAGGCCTATGATCATAATCTGGTTCAATTTGGGGAAAATGTTCGAGAGAGTGTAAACTTTATCTGCAACTGCTGCGGTTGTTGCTGCGAAGCGATGATTGCCGCTCGGCGCTTCGCCATTCTCAATCCGGTTCACACCACCAATTTTATCCCGGTCATCAGTCAGGCAAATTGTACCGGCTGCGGCAAATGCGTCAATGTCTGCCCGGTGGAAGCTATAGCCTTATCCTCAGCCAACGACCCTCACAAGCCAAAACGTAAACAGGCCACCCTGATTGAAGACCGCTGTCTCGGCTGTGGGCTCTGCGTGCGCAACTGCCCGGAACAAGTAATTAAACTGGAATCGCGTCCGGAAAGGGTGCTGACGCCGCTTAATGGCGTCCATAAAGCGGTGGTCATGGCAGTCGAACGGGGGAAACTTCAAAATCTGATTTTTGACAACCAGGCGCTGTTCAGTCATCGCGCCTTAGCAGCACTGTTCGGGGCCATTCTCCGTCTTCCACCAATCAAACAGGCGATGGCCAGCAAACAGATGAAGTCGCGGTATTTGGAAAGGTTGGTGCAAAAGGCCAACATTTAAAATCATGTGCCGCTGATGAGTCTTTGAAAAGCTGGATAATCCTGAAATCCGACGAGCATCCGCTTCTGGTAGATATGACTTGGTACGGAACGGATACCAAACCGCCCTGCCCGCTCCCAATCGGCATCAACTGCAGCTGAGTAACGTCTTTGTTCCAGCACCATGTGTGCCTCGCTTACCGCTAGGTCCAAAGTCCGGCAGATATCGAGCAACAGCTTAGGTCGAGCAATATTTTGCCCCTCAGCAAAGTAAGCCTGATAGATCGCCGCCCGAAATTCATCACCTTTCCCATGTTGCTCGGCCCATTTCCCCAATTCCTGTGCAAGACGGCTATTGTAAGTACGGGTCCGTTCGCCGAAAGGCAGCCCGAGACTGTGCGCCAGGGATTTCAGCTCGGCCATCACCGCGGGCACGTCCATGCGCCCGGCAAAAAGATCTGCAAGTTCACGCCCCTCATCCGGCGTTTCGGGATGCAATGGGAAAACCGTCCAACGCATTTTCAAATCGAATTCCTGCCCCAGTTGCTCAATGCGCACGGCACCGAAATAGCACCAGGGTCAGACATAGTCGTAATAAACTTCCAAGGTTTCCATACGGTCAGGATATCAGTCCGAGAAGATCGGAGGCAACTGTTACAGCGATAAATATTGCTTTCACAACCGGACGGTAATAGGTTGGCAAAAACAAAAAACATATCCGTTGATATTTATTGGAGCAGCGAATGAGCCAGAAAGAAAACGTCGCAATTCTTGGCCTTGGTGCAATGGGAGCCTATTTTGCAAGTCGTTTTTTACAAACTCCGGGCGTCACAACAACCGTGGCCGTTGATGATTCTCGTTTTGAACAACTTCACGGCAATGGCATTACCGTTAACGGGGAAAGGCTTTTTCCCAGCCTGACCCGCCCCGA
>JAPHSA010000032.1 GCA_026193235.1 Deltaproteobacteria bacterium
CACGCTTTTGGCGGCCCGAAACTGCTGGATAACGCCAGCCTGCATATCGAATCAGGCGACCGGATTTGTCTTCTAGGTCGCAATGGCGCAGGGAAATCCACCTTACTCCATCTAATCAACGGTGATCTGCTCCCTGATGCCGGGGAAATCATCCGCAACCAGAACATTCAAACAGCCTATGTCCCCCAGGAATTTCCCGAACACTGGAGTGGGACAATACACCAGCATCTGTTGAAGGTTCTCACTCGCCAAGGTCTGGAGTCCCATCAGGCCGACGTCCAGATTGAGCAAACGTTAAGCCAGCTGGAGATGAGTCCGGACGCAGAACTCACAACCATGTCCGGGGGAATGAAGCGCCGTGCGTTACTGGCGACAGCTTTGGTGCAAAACCCTGACTTGCTGTTGCTTGATGAACCGACCAATCACTTAGACATCAACTCGATCTGCTGGTTGGAAAACTTCCTGCTACGACTGCGCAAGACGCTGATTTTCATCACTCATGACCGCGCTTTCAGCCGCAACCTGGCAACGCGGGTCGTTGAACTTGATCGCGGGAGAGTGCTCGACTATCGCTGCAACTACGGAACTTTTCTGGCACGCCGACAGGACGTTCTGCATGCGGAGGATAAAGATTGGGCCCGCTTTGATCAAAAACTGGCCGAGGAGGAAGTCTGGATTCGCAAAGGAATTAAGGCCCGCCGCACCCGTAATATGGGCCGTGTCCGTGAACTGCAGAAAATGCGTGAAGAGCGCCGTCAACGCCGTGAGCGCACCGGCAAGGTGAACATGCAGTTGGATGAAGCCTCCCGAAGTGGGAAACTGGTCATTGAGGCCGAGAACTTAAGTTTCAGCTACAGCGATAGTCCGATCATTGACTCCGTTGATCTGCGCATCATCCGTGGTGATCGGATTGGCCTGATCGGTCCGAACGGAAGTGGCAAGACCACCCTGCTGAAACTTTTGACCGGTGAGCTCCTGCCCACCGGTGGCCATTTGCGCCGGGGCACCAATCTGCAGATTGCCTATTTTGATCAGCTTCGTGATCAGCTGGATGAAGACAGAAGCGTTAAGCAGAACATCGCTGACGATCATGATCAGGTGGTGATCAACGGCAACGCCCGGCATATTTATGGTTACCTTCAGGATTTTCTCTTTACCCCCGAGCGCGCACGCACACCGGTCCGGGTGCTCTCCGGCGGGGAGAAAAACCGCTTATTATTGGCTAAACTTTTCACCCGGCCGGCTAACCTGCTGATTCTGGACGAGCCAACTAACGATCTGGACATGGAAACCCTTGACCTGCTGGAAGAACTGCTCCTCGACTATCAGGGGACTGTTCTGCTGGTCAGTCACGACCGCAGTTTTTTGAATAATGTCGTCACCAGTTCATTGGTGTTGAGCGGCAACGGCCAGGTTGAAGAGGTGATTGGCGGCTATGATGATTGGTTGGCAACGCAGATCAAAGAAAAAGTACCGGAAAAACAACCAAAAGAGAAACCGGCCCGCAAAACGGAACGACCGCGCAAGCTGAGCTTTAAGGAAAAAAACGAATTGGAAAAATTACCGGGGAAAATTGATGCGCTGGAAATAGAACAAGCCGGACTGCATGAAAAAATGGCTGATCCGGAAGTTTATAAGAAAGATAACGGAACCCAGGTAGCGGCACTGAAGCAGCGTCTGGAGACGATCGAAGCCGAACTGGGGAAGGCCTATCTGCGCTGGGAAGAACTGGATCAGATTCCGGAATAATTCCATACAATTTAGCCACCAAGCCGCCAAGGACACCAAGAAAAGCTATTTATTTTAACGCAGAGGCGGAGAGGGGCAGAGAAGATCTATAATCGAGGGCAAAAGCAGTCATTCTAGGTTTAAAACCAGTCACAAAGACCTTAGCCTCTCCATCTCTGCGACTCAGCGTTAAAAAGCCTTCCTCCGTGTTCTCTGTGCACTCTGTGCGAGAATGAATTTGATTGTGCTTTCCTGGAGTCCTTGGCGCCTTGGCGGCTACATGAAGGTTCAGATTTTCAGATTTTCTCTCCAACCTCCGCGTCTTAGCGTCTCTGCGTTGAAAGCCATTGATTCTCTTCAATCAGGAATTCATTTAAACGCAGAGGCGCGAGGATGGTGAGAACGCTGAGAGTCATCTGTTTTTTGCCTTTCACCCAAAAGAAAAGGTTTTGACCTTGTTCAGATCAGGTTTTCTTGGTGATCTTGGTGCCTTGGTGGCTAAAAAGATTTGCTTTTGATCTTCTCTGCTTC
>JAPHSA010000016.1 GCA_026193235.1 Deltaproteobacteria bacterium
AGTAGGAGTTGTCTTTGATCAGTTTGTCAATTTTGGGGCCGGTGACATTAACCAAAACTGAGTCACAGGAAGTCGTGGCTTCTTTGATGGAACCACTTGGATGCCCAACGACATAAATCATGGCATCAACCTTATTGTCACAGAGTGCGCCGGCCTGCTCGGCAGCTTTCAGCTCAGAAGCGAGCTTGAAATCATCTGTAGTCCAACCATAAGCGTTCATAACGACTTCCATGGTACCACGCTGACCGGAACCAGGGTTGCCGATATTGACCCGCTTACCTTTAAGGTCTTCGAAGTTTTTGATACCGGCGTCAGCACGGGCAACAATGGTGAAGGGCTCGGGGTGAACAGAGAACACCGCACGAAGGTCTTTGTTTGCGCCCTGATCTTCGAACTTGCTGGTGCCATGATAAGCATGATACTGCCAGTCAGACTGAGCAACACCCATGTCCAGCTCACCAGCTCTGATGGAGTTCAGGTTATAAACAGAACCGCCGGTACTTTCAACTGAACAGCGGATGCCGTGCTCTTTCCTGGTTTTGTTAACCAGACGGCAGATCGCACCACCGGTCGGATAGTAAACTCCTGTTACACCACCGGTTCCGATGGTCACAAATTGATTTTCTAGTGCTTCAGCTTGGCTGACCGGGACAAAACTTGCGGCAACAGCAAAAGCCAACAGGTACATGAACATTTTTTTCATCTGCATTCCTCCTCAAAAAAGAATAGTTTTTAGCCCACCAATTAATGTGGGCCCGTTTCAAAGCTTCGTTAAGCTTAGCGTATAAATTTATTAAAGCAAGGAGAGTACCAACGGATTCATTAGAGCTGCAAGCTACTGGTTTATAATACTGTTTTAAAAAATAGTGACATTTAATTGCCTAAAAACGATTATAACCAATTTTGTAAGTTATCACTAATAAGGATGAAACATCCTTATAACTACAGATACTTATGAAAATATAACCAAAGCAGATATTATAACTATGGTTATAGGGGGTCAGGATCGGCCCTGTTTGAGACGTTTACTGAGTGCAGGCTGGGAAATGCCTAACAGTCGTGCGGCAATACTTTGGTTTCCAGAAGACCGCGTCATGGCCTCCTCGACCAGAAACTGGCCAGTCTGCTGCAGTGTCGGAAGGTTTTCGAGCGCGGCAAAGGGATTATCAGATAGGGGCGCAGACGCCTGAACTGATGGCTCTGTCTGCTGACCGATACGTTCAAGAAAACTCTTCATTGAGAGGGTTTTAGCACTGTGCAGGCTGACGGCATCATAAACCATCGCTTCCAGTTCGCGAACGTTTCCTGGAAAACTATAGGTTGAGAGTAAAACCGCAAGTTCCTTGGGTGCCGTCGGCTTTTTCTTGCCCAGCATTGCCGCAGCCTGAGTGAGAAAGTGATCCAACAGCAAGGGCAGATCATCCTTACGTTCACGCAGGGGTGGCAAATTGACATGGTGGGCGATTAAACGATAGTAAAGATCCCGGCGAAACCCCCCTGTTGCAATTTTTTCTTCCAGATTGGCGTGGGTTGCGACAACAACCCGAGCCGTCATCTGCTTTGGCTGATCGCTGCCCAGAGGGTAGTATTCTCCGTCCTGCAGCAAACGCAATAACTTGACCTGAGAGGCCGGGCTCAAATCACCAATTTCATCGAGGAAAAGGGTTCCCTCAGCAGCCTTTTCAATCATCCCCTTACGCGCACTCTCCGCTCCGGTAAATGCTCCACGGACATGCCCGAACAGCGTGTCGGCAAAGACGTTGTCATCCAACCCGGCTACATTGACAGAAACCAGTGCCCCGCTTTTATGACTCAAGCTATGAACGGCTTTAGCAACCAGTTCTTTGCCCACACCACTCTCGCCGGTGACCAGAATTGGCTGTCTACTGGAAGCCACAGCTTCAAGATATTGAAATCGCGTTCGCATTGCAGAATTATTTGTAATAATCGCGGCAAAGGCTTCCGGTGAATCCAGTTGATTGCCAAAAAACCGCTGGCGGATGGCACGATTTTCCTGCTCCAGCTCGATCATGCGAATGGCACGCCGCACCCCCTCGACCAGACGCTCTTCATCAACAGTTTTGACAAAATAGTCAAAAGCCCCCAACCGCATGCAATTGACGGCAGTCTCAAGCTGGTTCATACCGCTGAGAATTATCACCCGGATATGTGGGTAATCAGTGACAATTGTTTCCAACAACTGATCACCGGACAGGTAGGGCATGGTTAAATCGAGCAACACCAGACCAATATCATTCTGCTCGAGGACTGACGCAACCTTGCGGCTATCATCACACTGGTAAAGATTGGTTATCCCTCCCGGGCCTTCCAGGGTCATACTCAAGCTTCGCAGCCAGGGAAGTTCGTCATCTACCAGCAAAACCCCAAAGGCGGGGTAAAGGTTTTTCCCCATCAGCCCTGCTCCTTATAAATCGGCAACAACAAATGCACCTGCATACCCTGCCCCACTTGTGACGAAAATTCCAGGCGGCCTTGATGGTCTTTGACAATGCCATCGGAGACCGAGAGCCCAAGGCCTGTCCCACCGGTTTCCCGTTTGGTGGTAAAAAACGGATCGGTAATCCGGGTCAAAGTTTCCTCATCCAGACCACTGCCCTCATCACTGACTTCCAGAATGACCATCTCAGCGTCATCAGCAGCCCAGGTTTTCACCCTGATGGCCTGCTCCTTAGATGTCAGAGCCTGACACGCATTGAGAACCAGATTGACAATCACCTGCTCAATGCGATGGCCGTTACCCCGAAAAGCAGGTAGCTCGGGGGCATAGGTCACGGTAAAATGATTTGTCGCCTTGCGCAGGGCATTGTCCACCAAACGCAATGCTGAGCTGGTTACAAGATTGAGGTCGGCCTTATCATCCAGCCCAGAATCGTTACGGCGGGCAAAATCTTTAAGATCTTCGACAATCCGCTTGATCCGATTGGAGCTCTCCATCATTTCGTCCAACATCTTCGGAATTTCATTGCGCATCCGTGAATAGCCAAACCACCCCAGTTTAAAATCTCCCTCTTTCTTATAATAGGATTCCAGGATCGGTTCCATATTCTGATACGCTTTGGTGAGCTGTGGCAGGCTGAGCTGAATCAAGCCGTTGGGGTTATTGATTTCATGAGCAACCCCGGAGACAAGGATTCCAAGAGATGTCATTTTATCAGCGAGAAGAAGCTGTCTCTGCCGCACCTGCAATTCATCAGCTGCACGCTTCCGTTCGACAATCTCCCGTTCCAGCTCTTCTGTTCTTAAGGCTACCTGCCTCCGCAGAGTTCGTGACCAGAGGACAAAAATAATCAGGACAAACAGGAGCGGACCAAAAACCAGGGCGCCATAACGGATAATATTCGTCAATGACACCGGCTCTGGCTGAAGAACCCCAAGCCATTTTTCACGAATCCGGCGGTATTCACCCGATTTTTTCAGCAGGGACAAGCCTTCGTTGAACTGCGCCAGCTGCACCTGGTTGCCTTTTTTAACGGCAAAACCATAATCCTGGGCGACCAGAGGACGAGCTATTGGATGGATGTTATTCAGATTCAGTTCACTGAGCAGATATTCGCCAGGGAGTTTGGCGACCAGGGCACAATCATGGCTTCCTGAGGCCAGCAGGTTGAGAGCATCCGCGAGAGTCTGGACCATGAAAAGGTCAGCGGCAATTTCATTTTCAAGCATGAAATCATGCATGACGCTGCCCTTCATGACGATCACTTCCTTACCGATCAACCCTTCAACGCTGCGAATATCCTCGTTATTATTCCTCACCCAGATTGACTGGTGGACCTTGGCATGGGGACTGGAAAAATCCACTTCATCCTGACGCTCATCAGTATGCGCCATGCCCATAAGGATATCGACGTCACCTTTTTCCAGAGCCTGACGCATTTCTCCCCAGAACCCCAGCTGAATATTGATCTCAATTCCCATCACCCGGGCAACAGCCTGGCTTAATTCAACATTATAACCAGTCGGCAAACCAGCCTTATCAAGATATTCGTAAGGCGGGTAATTGTAATCCCCGCCGATCCTCACCGGCAGTTCCAGTCGCCCGCGTTCCTCTTCAGCTAAAGCGGGTAGACTACTGCCAACAAAGAAAACCAGGCTGATGAAAATGCCAAGGATAGCTGGTCGGAATAATGAGAGTTTAGAAATGCGCATGCCCTGGTGTCCGTGGAAAAGGAATCACATCGCGGATATTTTCCATCCCTGTCAAGTACATCAACAACCGTTCAAAACCAAGACCAAAACCAGCGTGCGGGCAGGTTCCCCAGCGCCGGATGTCGAGATACCAGTCGAGATCATCCGCAGCAATACCCTGCTCAGCCATGCGATTCTGTAAGATATCGTAACGTTCCTCCCGCTGACTGCCACCGATAATCTCACCCACCCGCGGCACCAGCAGATCCATTGCCGCCACAGTTTGATTATCATCATTCATGCGCATATAAAAAGCTTTGATCTGCTTGGGGTAGTCGGTAACAAAAACCGGCCCGGAAAAGATTTTTTCTGTCAGGTAACGCTCATGCTCCGATTGCAGATCCTGGCCCCACTCCACAGGAAATTCAAAAGACTGGCCCGATTTCTGTAGCTGAGCGACCGCTTCAGTATAACTGATCGTCCTGAATTCAGCCTGTGCCAAAGATTCAAGTTTATCACGCAAACCCTTTTCAATATGTTGATTGAAAAAATCGAGATCTTCCTGACAATGTTCCAGGGCATAGACCACCAGGTAGCGGAGGAAGTCTTCCCCCAGCTGACAATTGGCACCCAAGTCGGCAAAAGCAATCTCCGGTTCAATCATCCAGAATTCAGCGGCATGGCGACTGGTATTCGAATTTTCCGCCCGGAAAGTCGGACCAAAGGTATAGATATCAGAAAAAGCCGTGGCAAACAGTTCCCCCTGCAACTGACCGCTGACCGTCAGTCCAGTGCGTTCACCGAAAAAATCCTCCGACCAGTCAACTTTCCCTTCATTTTTTGGCGGATTGAGCGGGTCGAGAGAGCTGACGCGAAACATCTCTCCAGCACCTTCACAATCATTGGCAGTGATAATGGGTGTCTGAACGTAGATAAAGCCTCGTTCCTGGAAAAATTTATGGACCGCAAAAGCCAGCGCACTGCGCAAGCGAAACACCGCGCCAAAAGTATTTGAACGCGGCCTTAAATGGGCAATGGTTCGTAGATACTCAAAGCTGTGGCGCTTTTTCTGCAACGGATAATCATCATCGGCGGCACCAATAATTTCAATGTCCTGAGCCTGCATTTCCCAGTCCTGACCCGCTGCCGGGGACGCCACAACCTGACCGACAATGGCCAGACAAGCACCGGTTCCAACCTTCGACGCCGCTTCGTAATTTTCCAACTCCGGGTTCAGAACAATCTGCAGAGAGGCCAGGCAGCTACCATCGTTTAACGTGATAAACGCAACCCCCTTACCACGTCTAACCGAGCGCACCCAACCCTTAACACAAACATTCGCTTGCGGCTCCTGCAGCTTAAACAGCTGTTTGATTGCTACCCTAGCACCATGATCCATTCTCAACATCCTTTCAGATGAGCGAGTTTAATATTTTTTTCTGAGCTATCGCCCAGTCGGGCCATCAGGTTTTAGATTATCGTCAGATTAAAGCACGATCTGCAACAAAGAATTGAAAAAAAAGGCTCCTCAGAAATGAGTAGCCCGATAAAAGTGAAGACTCTTTGAAAAACATGATGCTGTGATTCGTTACATGATCAAGCGCCTACCCGACTTTTTCAGGCAGGAGTTAAAAATTAAATTGTTCCTCTTTGTGTTCGATCGGCAACAACATGTCGAATCTGGTTCCCTGTCCAGGTTCAGAAGAGACACTTAAACTCCCCTTGTGATTTTGCGTCACGATAAAGTAGGCGATTGACAGGCCCAATCCTGACCCCAAACCAACATCCTGAGTTGTATAAAAAGGATCAAAAATGCGTTTGCACACAGCTTCATTCATCCCTGGACCATTATCCTCAATCTCGATACGGACATATTCTTCACCTTCTGGCAGCACCCTGAAAACCAGTTGTGG
>JAPHSA010000133.1 GCA_026193235.1 Deltaproteobacteria bacterium
TCAGTTGTCGGTGGGTGGTGCTGGCCGGATGCAGGACTCCGGAACGGGCGTCAGCGACATGGACCACCAGGGCGATCAAGCGGCAGGCCTCCATGAACCTCTTGCCGGCGTCCTGTCCCCCCTTGATATGAAAAGTCAGTACACCGCTGCTGCCCTGAGGGAGGTATTTTTCTGCCAGATGATACGTCGGATGCGTTACCAGCCCGGGATAGCTGACTTTTTTGACCGCGGGGTGTTGCGTAAGATGTAGCGCTAAAGCCAGCGCATTGCTGCTGTGGCGCTCCATACGCAAGGGCAGGGTGGTGATCCCGTGGTCAATCAGAAAACTGTTCTGTGGGGCCGCGCAGCAACCCAGATCACGCATGTATTGCACCCGTGCTTTAATGATGTACGCAATGGCACCGAATGTCTGCGCATACTGCATTCCATGATAGCTGGCATCCGGTTCTGTCAGTTCCGGGAATTTGCCGTTGTTCCAGTTGAAATTGCCGCCGTCCACAATGATGCCACCCAGGCTTGTTGCATGACCATCCATATATTTGGTGGTCGAATGAACAACAATATTGGCCCCCAGGCTGATCGGTTGACAGAGCACCGGTGTGGCAAAGGTGTTGTCGATGATCAACGGAATCTCATGGGTGCGTGCCAGTTCCGCAAATTTCTCAAAATCAAGCACATTGAGCCCGGGGTTGCCGATGGTCTCGGCGTAGACACAGCGAGTTTCCGGGCGGATAGCCTTTTTCAACTCAGAAAGTTCGGCCTCCGGATCCACAAAGGTGACCGTGATCCCCAACTTTGGAAAGGTGTTGGCGAATAGCGAATAGGTTCCACCATAGAGTGTGCTGGCGGCGACAATATGCTGCCCGGCCTGACAGATGTTGAGAATGGCGGTGCTGACCGCCGCCTGGCCGGACGAGGTTGCCAGGGCACCGGAACCACCTTCCATCAGGGCGATTTTACCTTCCAATGCGGCCGTTGTGGGATTACTGATACGGCTGTACATATGATCGGCCAGTTCCAGATCAAACAGTTTTGCGACATGATCAGCACTGGAGTATTTAAAGGTCGTGCTCTGGCAGATTGCCGGAATCCGCGGCTCTGTCGGCTCCGGAGCGTAGGTCCCCTGAACCGCCTGGGTTTCTATTTTCCACGGGTTTGCCATGCTGCTCTCCATATCGTCTGTTAACAGAAAATAAATGATCGACAGCGATTCTATCAGATGTTTTTTTCATGTGTAGGAAAAGTTGATCAATTTTTATAGAATTGATGTATTTTTAAGCGACATGTTGACGTTGTTGAATAAGTTTATTGAAGGGTTTTATGGATTTTACACTGATAAAAAATATCGTTGCGGAATTGGCTGGACTCCTGTCACCTGCTCGGGTTTCTAAAATCTACCAACCCAATCCTGATGCTCTTGTTTTCAAGCTCAGAGCTGGACAGGAGACCCTGCGTCTTCTGATCTCAGCCGAAGTTAATCAGAGCCGCATCCATTTAACCCAGATGGAATGGCTCAATCCAAATCGCCCGCCGCGTTTCTGTCAGCTCCTGCGCTCTCGGATAAACCGGATAGATAGTTTGGAAATTGTCAACGCGGATAGGATCGTTCAATTTCACTGTTCCGGTAAGCAGGGTCCTACTCGCTTAGTCGTCGAATTGACTGGCCGCTTCTGCAATATGATTCTTCTTAACGATCAGAATGTCATTATTGATTTGTTAAAACGCGTCGAAGGGCAGGGGGATCGAAGAACACTTATGCCGGGTGTGGACTACATCTTTCCAGAAAAATCGGCAGCACTGGCTCAATCACAAGAGAATGTTGATGCTGTTGATCGGGACGAACTGACCTGGAATCAATATGTCGAAAAACTTTACACTGAAGGGCGAGCGACAGGAAATAAAAAGGATTTTCCCACGCAACTGCAGCACACAATCAGTAAACAGGTCAAAAAGCTCACAAAACGCCAGAAAAGTATTACGGCTGAGTTACAAAAACAGGAAAATTTTGCGCAGGATAAACAGATCGGCGAACTGATTCTGGCAAATCTGCATCAGCTGTCACGTGGATTAGAGACGGTCTCGCTGTTGAACTATTATCTGCAACCACCGGAAAATGTTTCTATCACGCTCGATCCGCTCCTCAGCCCACAGGCAAATGCCGAAAAATATTTCAAACGCTACAAAAAAGCCAAGCGGGGGATAGAACACAGCCAACGGCGACTGGATGAAACCCAGGCCGAACTGGATTGGCTGGCACAATTGGAGTATCAGCTTCAGGATAGTGTAAAGAATTCCGACATTGAAGAGATCGCTCAGGAATTGCGGGATGCGGGGTTGTTGCAAGAGCCCAACAAATTACATTCACGGCGCACGCAACAACCCTCAAAGCCACATGAAACGACCAGCCCCTCAGGGTTTCGCATTCTTTGGGGGCGCAATAACCGCCAGAATGATGAGCTTTCGACCAGATTATTGAAAGCCGGTGACCTGTGGTTTCACGCGCATAATGCACCGGGAGCCCATGTTGTCATGAAATGCGGGGAACGGGGATCGCAAATTTTGGATGAAGATATCCGCTATGCCGCGTCTATTGCAGCGGGTTATTCCAAGCTCAAAACTGATACCAAGGTTGAGGTTATCTCTGCCGAAGCTAAATCAGTCCGCAAGCCAAAGGGTTCCAGGTCCGGACTTGTTACCGTCCAACAGTATAAAACTCTTGTTGTTCAACCCCTTAGAGTTGAAACTTAGGTTCACTGACCGGCCGCTGTTTTTTGTTGCAAAGGGGGAATCCATTTGTTATAAAAACCTTCGCTTCATGCCGAAGTGGTGGAATTGGTAGACACGCTAGGTTCAGGGTCTAGTGCGTGTAGGCGCGTGGGAGTTCGAGTCTCCCCTTCGGCACCAACAAACAAATAAACCGGTTACGAAAGTAGCCGGTTTTGTTGTTTGTGTGTTCTGTCTGAGACTCGAAGCGGAGTGAACGCTGACTTAACCTCAGAAAAGCGGCCATGGACGGCCGCGTCAGCGAGTGTAGGGGAGCCTTTGCAGGAGAGGACATGATGTCCGAACTGTAGTGGGCGAGTCTCCCCCTCATTACAAGAACCGTAAATTCTTGTCGAAAAATTTTACACTCCCTGTTGCAGTTTTTTATAAA
>JAPHSA010000089.1 GCA_026193235.1 Deltaproteobacteria bacterium
GAAGATTGCATTGAATGACGCACCTTCGGTCCAGTCGCATAACAGATGTTATAGTGAACAAATCTCATCAAAGCTCCTGTAAAAATTAAAGCACTTTTGTGCAATATATCAAGGCTCTGTGTGCACTTATAATCTGACCAACCAGGCAGGCCCATGGCTTTCTAGGTTAATTTTTAGGTGTTTTTTTGACTTTTGCTTTTTCGGGGATGGGTTGAGACTGTCAAAGTCGTTATGCCCCTATAAACTTTATAGTTTAACCCTTATCCAAACTAATCTTGAAACCCGGTCAAGAACTGGGAACTCCATTTTCAAAATGAAATCCTGATTTTTGGAATGCCAAGAATCCCTGGATCTTCCCTGTAAGTTTTCACCTGAAATCTCCACTTCTGTTTTGCAGACGGTATAATTCATAAACAGATGAGGGGAGGTGACATGATTATTCTGGCCCACGACGGTTCCCTCTACGGCGACTGGGTAGCACGCTATGCGCTCAACTTTGCCGTGGCCGAGACGGACCGAAAACTGCTAGCCCTACATGTCCTCGATGGAAAAACCAGCCAGGAACTGGTGACGAGCAAATTCGCCCAGCTTGAGACCGCCTGCCGCAACCGCGGCATCGACTTCATCCCGCAGCTGCTACCGCTTGACAGCGGTGTCTATCGCAGCCTGCGTCATGCCATTCCCCACGCGCCAGAGGCCCTGCTCGTTTGTGGTACGAGAATCAAAGCGAAGAAGCGGACATTTTTACGCGGTTCGGTCGCAGAACAACTGCTGCGCTGCCATCAGTGCCCGGTCCTGGCGTTGCGCGTAGTCCAGCCGGGGCTGCTCGGCAGCCCACGTCATCTGTTGATGCCACTGGCCGGCCATGTTAGTGGTTTCCCCCGAGTCTGGCCGATTTTCCAGCGTCTGTCAGTCAACTTACAGCGCGTCCACCTGTTCCGCTCACTTCACGTTCGCCAGCTACGCCATGCTTACCTGAATCCGGCCCGGCAACGGCGTCTGCTGAGTGCTGGGGAAGCCTACCTGGAAAAGATCTTTGCCGAGATGTCAGCACACCTTCCCGAGCAACGGTTCAGTGTTGAGCGGCAGGCGATGATTTCCTCCGACTGGCCGAATGCGGTGCTGATACAGGCCAGTCGTCTCAAAGTACAGATGATCCTGCTCGGCGTCAGTGAACGCAACCTGGCGCACCGAACTTTTTACGGCGTCGGCATTGAACGGGTGCTACGTGAAACCCCCTGCGATGTCGGCATCTACAGAGGGCCATGAACGAGCAATTGCAGATCCAGAATCTGGATGCCGAGCAGGTTTTTACCGCCCTGCATAGTGATCCGCGAGGACTCAGCCCGGCCGAAGCCAGCGAGCGGCTGAATGAACTTGGCCCGAACAGCGTTGAGATACGTGACCCCTGGCGTCTGGCGCGCAGCCTGCTGCGCCAGTTCAGCAACTTCTTCACCCTACTGTTGTTCGCCTCGGCGGTGATCTGTTTTGTTGCCGAGCGACTGCAGCCTGGCGAGAGTATGGCGATCCTCGGCTGGGCCCTTGCCGGAGTGGCGTTGCTGAACGCACTCTTCAGTTTTATCCAGGAATACCGGGCAGAAAAGGCGATGGCGGCGTTGCGGCAGTTCCTTCCCCCGCAGGTTGAAGTGATGCGCGCTGGGCAAAACATCACCCTGCTGGCCGAGGAGCTGGTGCCGGGCGACCTGCTGTTGCTCAAAGAAGGGGACCGGGTGTCCGCCGATGCCCGGATCGTAATCACCGAAGGGCTGCTGGTCAACAACGCGCCGCTGACCGGAGAAGCACAGCCGGTCGCGCTGAGTGCCAAACTTTTCCCTGGCCGAATGGTGGAGAGCGACAACATTGCCTTCGCCGGGTGCCTAGTCTTGCGCGGCACAGCGCAGGCAGTAGTGTTTGCTACCGGGCTGCGCACTGAATTCGGCAAACTGGCCCACCTGTCACAGGCGATCCGTCGTGCCCCTTCGCCGCTGGAACTGCAGACTGCCCACATGGTGCGGGTGCTGACGATCATCGCAGTCAGCCTCGGTTTTTCCTTTTTCCTTTACGGCGTGTTCAGTGGCCGCTCGCTCTGGGTTAACCTGGTCTTTATGATGGGGATTATTGTCGCCAACGTCCCGGAAGGCTTGTTGCCGACCTTCACCCTGGCACTGGCCATGGGCAGCTTGCGCATGGCACGCAAGAACGTTCTGGTCACCAGCCTCAATGCTGTCGAAGGGCTCGGTGCCGTGCAGGTGATCTGCACCGACAAGACCGGCACCCTCACACTCAACCAGCTGGCGATCAGTCGGCTGACCGCTCCCCTGGAAACGACGGACAACACGGACCCGGAGTTTCGCAAACGACTGCTACAACTGGCGTTCTGTGCTTCCGAAATCCGCCTGACAGATCAACGTCTGAGCGGCGACCCGTTGGACGTTGCTATTGCTGACGGACTGCGCTGCGAGGGGCTTGACATCGCTGCTGAGAACCTCATAGCTGAACAGCATTTTCCCTTTGATGTCGAGAAGAAACGGGCTGCAGGTATCTCCCGGCTCGATGGGGAGCGGATTTTCGCCGTCAAAGGGGCCTGGGAAGTGTTGCGACCATTATTGTCTGGGGTTTGTGGCCCCAGCGGCAAACGGAACGCAGCAACAGCCGCTGAGTTCGACCGGGCCGAAGCCGTAATGTCCGAACTGGCTGGCTCTGGCCTGCGGGTGGTGGCGGTGGCCTATCGCCTGTTGGAGGAAAATCCGGCTTCAGATGTCGCGCTCGAACAGCTGGAACAGGGGTTGATGCTGGCCGGATTCCTGGCCATTGAAGATCCACTGCGAGAAGAAGTTCCAGCCGCGATCACCAGTTGTCAGTCTGCCGGCATTGAGGTCATTCTGATTACCGGGGATCATCCAGACACTGCGCAGAGTGTCGCCAGACGTTGCGGTATCAGTGCCGAGCAGGGGCAGGTAATGACCGGTGCGGTGCTAGAAGAGTTAAGCGAAGCTGCCCTGTCAGAGGCCCTGACTGGCGGGGTACGGATTTTCGCCCGCACCAGCCCGGCGCAGAAGATGAAAATCGTCATGGCCTTAAAAAAATTGGGCAAGGTGGTCGCTATGACCGGTGACGGAGTCAATGATGCACCAGCACTAAAAGCAGCCGATATCGGGATCGCTATGGGCAAGAGTGGCACCGATGTGGCGCGGGCCTCGGCGCAGATTGTTCTACTCGACGACAACTTCGCCTCGATCGTCGCCGGTGTCGAGGAGGGGCGGACGGTCTTTAACAACATTCGCAAGTTCACCAACTACGTGCTGGTCAGCAATGGTCCGGAGATTCTCCCCTACCTGCTCTATGTGCTGCTACCGGTGCCACTGGCGTTAACGGTGATCCAGATTCTCTCCATTGATCTGGGCACCGATATTATACCGTCGATGGCGCTGGGGCAGGAACCGCCGGAGCCGGAGACGATGCTGCAACCACCGCGCGAGCGCAAATTCCACCTGCTCAGCCGCAATCTGGTGCTGCACAGCTACCTGTTTCTCGGACTGCTCGAAGCCCTCTGGTCACTGGGGCTATTTTTTTACGTATTGGTTGATGGCGGCTGGCAGTATGGTGTTGAACTGGCGACAAATGACCCGCTCTATCGCTCTGCCACCGGTATCGCACTGGCGACCATTCTGCTGATGCAGATCGGTAACCTGGTCGGCCGCAGATACCGGCTGCACTCGGGACTTGACTGGGGGATTTTTCGTAACCGACTGCTCCTGGCCGGCATCATGATCCAAATATTTTTCTCCTGGGGATTGCTCTACCTGTCGCCGCTGCAGAAAGTGCTTGGCACTGCCCCGGTCAGTTGGCAGATCTACATGTTTGCCTGGCTCGGCATGCCGTTGATTTTCGGTGCTGATTATCTGCGCAAGAAACTTTTTCTCCGCTAAGTAATTAACTAGATTTTAAACTGATATGTAGTCATGCCAGATAATAATAGATCTACTTCATTGTCGAAATCGGCTTAAAAAATTACGCTCCCAAAAACCTTACTTTGATAATCTTAGAAATCATTCGATTCCTGAAAACCACGATAAAAAGCACACTCGATCATTCAGGTCATTCTAAAAACTTAGAAGAATTGGATCCTCTTGCGATTTTACTGCTTCAAAACTGTTTTCCTGACTTTTAGCAGATGAATCTGGCCACGACTTGCCCTTCAAATATCCTGTCACAAATCTCTATTCCATCCAGAAACGGCTCGAACTGAACAATTCTCAAAAATGGAATTCTGATTTATGGAATATTCTATCGCGCTTGGGATAAACATCTAAATATCGCAAAAAATGGTATACTTGCACTTGGACTACACGAGCAAAGTGTAGAAGGAGGACAATACTATGAAAAAGGACTACAGGAACTATTTTGAACAAACTCAAAACGGGATGAACAAGCTAGGTAAAGAGTTGCCCGGACCTATGGCGGGATTCGCCCAATTACACAAAGCCGCTGTTGCCGAGGGGGCGCTGGCAACCAAAACTAAGGAGTTAATCGCCTTGGCAATTGCTGTAACGGTACGGTGCGATGGCTGTATTTCATTTCACGTGCATGATGCGCTTCAATCCGGGGCAACCAGGGGTGAAATTACCGAAGCGATCGGAGTTGCCGTAATGATGGGCGGGGGGCCTTCCGTTGTTTATGGTTCAGAGGCTCTGGAGGCACTGGAGCAGTTTGAAAAACAAGCTGCTGCTGCGTCATAAAATACCTGTGTTGCCATCTTGAATTGTCCGTTTCCGCCAGTGATGTGGTTTAGGCTCCTGTGCATTTTATAGCGATAGTCCCATCTTCGTTAAACTGGGGGATTTTTTTGTGCTGCGATATGCAAAAATATGCGGTGGCGACAGGGCTTTGATAGCGTCACCGGGGTGATCGCCTTTGCGGGAGAAGAAGCGATTCCACTGGAGCACCACAGGTGACGGATAGATATCAAAACAATCCAGCTGAACTTTCGCAACAACCCACTTGGC
>JAPHSA010000065.1 GCA_026193235.1 Deltaproteobacteria bacterium
GTAACGCATTAACGGAGTCAGCCTCGCTGTTTTCGATAAGGTCTGTTTTGGTTTTAGTTCTGTATTCTTTTAATAAATGTAAAGCCAAGGAGGGTGGAAAATATTGAAACACGCGCAAATCGGTACACTCTGTCGGATGCAGACAATATTTAAAACTCAGCGATTGTCACAGATTTTCGGCTCGATTCGTAGCCCACAACCCTTCGTTAGCAAATGTCATATCTCATTCGCATATATCCATAGGAATAATGGCTCATCATCCCCACCTCCTAGAATTTCCCAGGGCAGTCCCAGACACATCCCGGAACTCTTCCCACAGACCGGAACCAGAATTGATGACAAAAAGATGGAAAACGAAAGTTTACGGATGGGCTATTCAGAGGACAATTGAGACCGGACGCTCCCCGGAACAACAAAAAAGGCACTTACCAGGTGGCAAGTGCCTATATTGTTTAATGGTCGGAGCGAGAGGATTCGCCCACTTTGTCACCCGCATCACGCGGGTTCCTGCGTCGGCTCCCCTGCGTTCGCTGTCGCGGCCATCCCTGGCCGATTTTCCGACATTTAGTCGGCGCTCACTTCGCTTCGAATACGCTCTTCGTGCAGATACAAAAAAACGCCGACCTTAAAAGGCCAGCGTTATTTTTGTTTTGGTCGGAGCGAGAGGATTCGAACCTCCGACATCTTGGTCCCAAACCAAGCGCGCTACCAGGCTGCGCTACGCTCCGACGGACGAAATAGGTACCATGCTGAAAATAGAAAATCAATCTTTTTTTCATCAGCATCCAATCTGCTTTTAACCTGACCTTTATCTGCTAATCTTGAAAGATCACATAAAGGCAAAGGAGCTGTCTTTGACTGAGGATATTTTCGAAGATATTCACCAATTAGATACCGATGAAGTCATGTTGCGTTTGGAAACCTCTGCTTCTGGGTTGTCCAGTATTATTGCCGCTGAGCGGCTGCGTCTGGTAGGACCGAACAGTTTGCGTGAAGAACAGAAACGCTCCCCTCTCCAGATGCTGTTAGAGCAATATCGCAACCCAATGATTGTTCTATTATTGGTCGCGGCGCTGATTTCCGGTGTTATCGGTGAATTTAAGGATTCTCTGGTTATTCTGATCATTGTCATCCTCAACAGTTTGATCGGTTTTATCCAGGAATATCGCGCAGAAAAGGCACTATCAGCGCTAAAAAAAATGGCTGCCCAGTTCACACAAGTCCTGCGGGATGGAAAACTGAAGAGTATTGCTGCTGTCGAGCTGGTGCCGGGGGATCTGGTGCGCTTAGAAGCCGGGAGTATTGTCCCGGCGGATCTGCGTCTGGTTGATGTCCATACCTTGAAAGTCGATGAGGCGGCGCTGACTGGGGAATCTGTTCCGGTCGAAAAAACGGCTGAATCGATGAAGCAAGCGGCTCTTGGTCTGAGTGATCGACGTAATATGGCCTATCGTGGAACCCAGGTCACCTACGGACGGGCAAGTGGCTTCGTTGCTGCGACCGGGATGAACACCGAGATGGGTAAAATTGCCCATTTACTCGATACGACAGAAAAAAGTAAAACACCACTCCAGCAAAGATTGGCCCGGGTCGGGCGCAACCTTGCTCTGGCTACGCTGATCATCTGTGCAGTTGTTTTTATTGCCGGACTGCTGCGGGGAGAAGATATTCTGTTGATGTTTTTGACCGCGGTCAGTTTGGCTGTTGCTGCTGTGCCCGAAGCATTGCCCGCAGTTGTGACCATCTCGCTGGCTTTAGGCGCAAGAAAACTGGTACGGCAGAACAGTTTAATCCGCAGATTGTCGGCGGTGGAAACCCTGGGATCCACAACCTGTATCTGTAGTGATAAAACCGGGACCCTGACGCTGAACCGGATGACGGTTGAGCAGTTGTACGACAACCAGCTTCAGGGAACTACCGGAGCCAATTTCCAACCGGAAGATCCTTTTTTACTCGCCTTGGCGCTGTGCAACGACGTCAGCATCGATGAACATGGGGAAGCGGTCGGTGATCCAACCGAGGTGGCGCTCTATGCCAAGGTTCAATCTCTGGCAATTGACCCTCAACAGATTGCTGGCTTCTATCCACGGGTGGCGGAAATTCCTTTCAGTTCAGAACGGCAGGCCATGAGTACGCTGCATCGCACCCCAGCGGGAGAGATGCTGCTGCTCTGTAAGGGGAGTTTTGAGGCCATTTCCTCGCGCTGCAAAAAAATTGATCAAGCTTATGCAGAAGATCGCTTAGATGATATGGCTGGTTCCGGATTACGGGTCCTGGCTTTTGCCTGCCGATGGTTTACGCACTTACCCTCAATGCACCAGCTGGAAGAGCTTGAAACCCATCTGGACTTTCTCGGACTGAGCGGTTCTCTGGACCCCCCGCGCGAGGAATCTGCTGAGGCGGTTCGTCAATGTCGCCAGGCGGGGATTGTTCCGGTAATGATCACCGGAGATCATCCCCTGACGGCGGTAAGGATTGCCGAGCGTATTGGGTTGGTCGAGTCTGCAGATGCCAGAGTTGTGACCGGGGTCGAATTAGCGACTTTGTCGCATGAGCAATTGATCGAACTAGCCGGGCAGGTCAGGGTTTACGCGCGGATTGCGCCAGAACAGAAACTTAAGATTGTCGAAGCGTTACAGGAACGTGGTGAGTCGGTGGCAATGACTGGTGACGGTGTTAATGATGCCCCGGCGCTGAAACGCGCGGAAATCGGCATTGCCATGGGCATCAGTGGCACTGATGTGGCCAAGGAAGCGGCGGAGATGGTGCTGTTGGATGATAACTTTGCGACGATTGTGCGTGCGGTGCGTGAAGGGCGGGTGATCTATGCAAATATCCGTAAGTTTTTCAAATATACACTGACCAGTAACGCCGGGGAAATCTGGACAATTTTTCTAGCCCCCTTTTTCGGCCTGCCGATTCCGTTGCTGCCGATCCATATTCTGTGGATCAATCTGGTCACTGATGGTGCTCCCGGTTTGGCTCTGGCCGTGGAACCAGCAGAAAAGGGCATCATGGGCCGCCCGCCTTTGCCTCCCGATGAGGGGTTTTTCGCCCGGGGAATGTGGCAGCAGATCCTCTGGGTTGGCCTGTTGATGGGCGCCAGTTGCCTGCTGACCCAGAAAATTGCCATGAATCTGGGCTGGCATTGGCAGACGATGGTGTTTACCGTGCTCTGTTTTAGTCAACTGTTTAATTCTCTGGCAACCCGTTCTGAACGGCATTCTTTCTTCAGTCAGGGAATTAACTCCAACCGCCCCCTGTTGATAACTGTGCTGGTAAGTATTGCAGTTCAGTTGGGAATCATATATGTTCCCGCGCTGCAGGCAATTTTTTATACGCAGGCCCTCGGCTTCATGGAGCTGCTTTTTTGTCTGCTGATGTCGACAGTGGTTTTTTGCGCAGTAGAATTGGAAAAGCTGCTGCTGCGGCACAATCGGCTGCATTATGAAAAAAATGGTGAAAGTCAGCCCTCCACTGGCTAACTCTGATCAAGTCGGTTATCATTTCATCTGCTCTCTTATCAAAACAATATTTCTTACGTCAGGATTACCATGAACATGCAGAAAATCATCCCCGGACAATCGCTCCACGGGTTCGTTGTCGAGCGGATCGATGCTCTACCGAGCATTAACGCTACCATGATTCGTCTCCACCACCAAAAGACCGGCGCACGCTTTATGCATCTGGAGCGTGACGATGATAATCATCTCTTTGGCGTTGGCTTTCGCACGCCACCCGATGATTCCACTGGTGTTGCTCATATCCTTGAACATACAGTGCTCTGTGGCTCGCAGCGGTTCCCCGTTCGTGACCCGTTTTTTTCGATGCTCAAGCGTAGCCTCAACAGCTTCATGAACGCCATGACGGCCAGTGACTGGACGCTTTATCCCTTTTCCAGCACCAACCGCAAAGATTTTAATAACCTATTGGACATTTATCTGGATGCGGCGTTTTTCCCCCTAATCACCGAGCGAGACTTCAGTCAGGAAGGGCATCGACTTGAATATGCTGAACTTGACAACCCCGACTCCCCGCTCGAATACAAAGGAGTGGTCTATAATGAGATGAAGGGGGCCATGTCGGATCCTTCTTCGCTGCTGTCTCGGCGGATGGACAGACATCTCTATCCATCCACGACTTACCGGCATAATTCAGGCGGTGAGCCGGAAGATATCCCGGCATTAACCTGGCAGCAGTTACGTGATTTTCATGCGCGTTATTATCATCCAAGTAATTCCTGGTTTTTCAGTTCAGGAAGCCTCGACCTGCCTGCACTGCTTGAGGTGGTTGAAGATCGAGTCCTGCAGCATTTTGAGCGGATTGAAGCAAAGAGCGAAGTGCCGGCCGAGCAGCGCCTGAGTCAACCCATTCAGGTGACGGAAAGCTATCCTCTGGATGCTGGTGAACCTTTGGAAAAACGTTCATTGGCTCAGGTGGCCTGGCTCGGTTGCGATATCAATGACAGTTTTGAGCGTTTGGCCATGTCATTACTTTCCTCTTTGCTGTTGGGTAACCCCGCGGCTCCACTCTACAAAGCGTTGCTTGATTCTGGCCTGGGGGGCAATCTGGCACCAGGATCCGGCTATCATGATGATAACCGGACCACCTATTTTGCCGCCGGGCTGCAGGGCACCGACCCTGAGCATGTCAAGGCTATTGA
>JAPHSA010000068.1 GCA_026193235.1 Deltaproteobacteria bacterium
TGGGCTGAAGCGATGAGCGGCGTGGTCAAAAAAAGCAATCCGGCAATCAGTAGAGTCAATGTCGTTTTCATATCATCCTCCTTCGGTTAAGCAACAGGTTAGCTGTCCTTCTTTCTCTGTGACTCAACTCTAGCGGATTCAAACAACTGTTTCATTCGACATCTACTCCAATTCCGCCGGATGTCGGGTTCATTTCCAGGAATATCAAGAGGTTAAATGGAGGTGGTTTTTCGAATAAAGACTCTTCCTGAAATTATTTGACCATGGACCCGGGAAGATAATGATAAATACCTTCCCAAAAATTCAATTCACACAGGCTAGAGGTAATGAAAGCGTCGCGCATTATTTTGCGCTCCAATGGATCGGCATTCTCGGCTGCAATATCGACGTGCCGCAATAGACATTGGACCTGCTGCTTAAAACCTGCACCGCTGTATAGATCGATCCAATCCCGGTAAGGATTGTCAGGGGAAGAAGTTCCAAGGACTGAAAGGCCAACTTCGTAATAATACCAGAAGCAGGGCAACAAAGCGGCCAAGGCGACAGCCACGGAATCGTTGTGGGAACAATCTGAGAGAAAGCCGGTATAGACCGCACAGGCATGAGTTTTTTCCACCGTCGGAACGATGCCGTAATGTTTAAAAAAACTGTCATGCATCATTTTTTCCAGCTGATAACTGTCTTCGGCAAAAAAAAGGAGATCATCTTTCAACACCTCATCATCAGTCCGGGTGGAAAGGTGAAGCAGCACCCGGGTATAATCCTTGATATAGAGATCGTCCTGCTGCAGGTAATGACAGAACAGCTCAGGTGTCAGGGTTCCGGCAGCCAGTTCCCGGTTAAAGGGGTGCGTGATCATTCTTTCCAGCAGTGGCTTGCCCAGCTGCCAGAGCTGGTCGGTAAAAACCATATCAATTTCTCCACAACGGAGAGAGGTGTTTGACCGGACCTGCCCCTGACCCATTTTTAAATCTTTTCCGAGTTTGAACGCATCGACCCAAATATCCTCGACAACGGCCTGTATCTGCGCCCTAATTGCGGTAACAGCCGAGGGCAGAGAAAGGTTTTCAGGGCGGCTGGGTGGCCCAAACTTCCACCAGCATCCGGTCCAGCAATAGTCAACACAGGACAAAACTGATTCATACGTTTAGCAGCCTCTCATTTTCTCTACCAGCAACTGTGAAGCCTGCTGCGGATCGGCGGCGGAACAGATAGCTGAAACGACCGCCAGTCCATCTGCGCCAGCCATTATGACTTCGGCAGCATTCTCATGACTGATACCCCCGATAGCGACAAGACGATGGCGCGATTCAGCCCTGATCCGACTGATGCCATCCAGTCCCAAAGGTGGAGCCAGGTCGGCTTTTGTCGCGGTCGTAAAGACGGGGCTGAGTCCTAAGTAGTCAACGTCCAAACGCTCTGCATCTCGCGCCTGTTCAAGGGTTTCAACGGAAAGTCCGATAATGGCCTGCGGCCCCAAAAGTTCACGCGCCATGAGGTAAGGCATGTCGCTCTGTCCGAGATGAACGCCATGTGCACCGAGAGCCAAAGCAATATCAACCCGGTCATTAATAATCAGGGGGATATGAAGTGGCCTGAGCTCCTTCATGATGCTGTGCCCCAGTTCAATAAATTCGCGGGTCGAACATTCTTTTTCCCGCAATTGAACGGCAGAAATTCCTCCGCCAGCTGCTGCGCGGATAATGTCAATAAGGGAGCGGCCGAGGGTCAGGCCACGATCTGTCACCAGATGCAAATGCACGATAATTAACCTTTTAAGTGGTCTACGATCTGTTGCTCACTCAATTGATAGAGACTGTCGATAAAATGCATTTGTAGTGACCCCGGACCAGAAGCTCGCTCAGCGGCGATCTCGCCACAAATTCCCATAACCGCCATGGTATGCGCTGCGGCAAGTAGTGGATTCGATTGAACTGCGGAAAATGCCCCCATCAGCGCACTTGCCGTGCAGCCCAACCCGGTCACCTTCGGCATCAGTGAGTGACCATTATGGGTGTAGACACAGGTGCGTCCATCGGCAATCAAATCGCTCTCACCGCTGACAACGACTACGCAAGATAGACGCTTTGCCAAGCTCTGTGCCGCTTTCACAGGTGCGATATCGATCAAGCTGTCTACGCCTTTGGTCTGCACTGTAGAATCAACCAGAGCCATGATTTCAGAGGCATTCCCACGAATGACTGTCGGGCGCACCTGTTCTAACAACTCATGACAGGTCCGCGTCCGAAAAGCTGTTGCTCCTGCGCCCACGGGATCAAAGATGATCGGAATGGCTTTTTCTGCCGCGCTCTCCATAGCTCTTTTCATCGCTACAATCCAATCACGACTTAAAGTACCAATATTGATCACCAGAGCAGAAGCAATCCCGACCATATCGGCAATCTCCTCCTGAGCATGGGCCATGACAGGAGAAGCACCGATGGCCAGAAGAGCGTTAGCCGTTGTGTTCATAACCACATAATTGGTGATGTTGTGGACCAGAGGAGAAACATCATGAATACGCTGAATATCATTCCAGATTTCTTGTGCTGAAAGTTCAACTGGCATTTTTCACCCCACAGATCGCAACGTAATCTCCCCGGTCATAGCCCTCAACCGGTGGCTCAAATACATCATCAGAATAAACCGGATGACGGGTCAATGTCTGGGCAAATTCAAATTGTTCAAACCCGGCTGCTTTTAAAAGCTCAACTTTCTCCGGGGTTGAACGCCAGCGACTTTCCTGCACAAAACTGATCGGATAGGCATTGAACGGTTTAGCCCCGACAAAGTAGTGATTATCCCAGGTACCAACTTCCTTTGCCAGATTGTAAAGTAAAGCGTAGCTGCTCTCCTTTGGGACATCGAGAACAATGATCCTCCCCCCCTGCTTGAGGGCGTCAAAGGCTTTTTTGAAAGCGACATCTAAATGATCAATATAACTGGAAGTACCGTTGAAAATAACCCTGTCGTATTCAGCAGAACCGTAGTCACCCTGCTCTGCAGTTCCAATCTGGACATCCAGTCCTCTTTTCCTGGCAATCTCGGCCATAGCTTCCGCAGGTTCAATTCCATGCGTCACCTCAATACCGAAGTCTTTTTTCAGCAACATTTCGAAAAGACCGGTCCCACAACCAACAGATAGAGCCCGCCCCGGTGATGCCAAAAATCTCGCCAGCAGCGCCACTTCTGAGGCTAAGACATTTTTGTTACTGATAAACCACTTGTCGTAGTCATTGGCAAATTCATCAAAAGCACTATTTTCCATCTATGCCTCCAGATTTGTAATCCATTAGTTTGGAATATTTATAATTTTTTCTATAGCAATCCTATCACATTATAAAAAGGTTAGATTGGTTGATCCGGGCCGTCGGTTTCTGGTTCAGGCAACCTTCTGGACAATATCCGTAGCTTCTGGGAGCGGCGAGAATCTCCTGAGTGATATCCTTTGCCGGTTCAAAACTAAAGCCAACATCTTCGAGCAACCGGGTCACATTCTGCCCGTTTTCTGCAACAGCGCCTTCTCAGCTATACAGTCATTATTTTGATTATTGTTTTTACAGGCTGCGGCCCAATCAACATTCAACAGTACGCGAAAAACGGTCCTAAGTTTGACTTGCTCGATTTTTTTACTGGCCAGGTTCGTGACTGAGGTATCGTTCAATCCCGTAAAAGTACTTAAATCTACATCTATGCTAGAATTGCCCTATGGTTGCGTTCTTGTTTATCATCATTATCTTTATGATAGCCGTGGCATTCTGCCTGCACTTGGCGCGACCCCGTTCGATGGTCAAACACAATGAAAAAAAGCTGAGCGAAACCCTGACCCGGTTGCTGCAGAAACCCCGTGGATCTCATATCATCATCGAAGAACCGGGTTCTGGTAAATATCTTCAAGTCAGCGGATCGATAATGGAACCGATTGTTTTTGATCTGCCTTGTCAAGCCCTCACTCTGGATGAATATGATCGTGCCCACAGATTATTTACCACCTCAGGGTATGACGGCCCGGAAACTTTTGCCATTTATGAGTCCTACACCGGACGACCCTCTGGAACACAAACGAGTTTTCTTCTTACCTGGGGCAGAGAAAATATAACGCAACTGCGAAAGCTGATTATGCAGGTTTTCTCCCAAGTCTATCGGGTTGATACAAGAGTTGTTCTCAATATTGTTGAACAGTAACACTAAATTTCAGGATTCTTTAGATGAGTGACACCCTCAGGCTCCAAAAAGAGACACATGTTCTTATTATCGGTGGCGGGTTTGCCGGAATTCAATGCGCAAAAAGTCTAGCTGGTGCTGATATAAAAGTCACTCTGGCCGATCGGCACAATTATCACCTGTTCCAGCCCCTGCTCTACCAGGTTGCATCAGCCGTGTTGTCACCAGCCGATATTGCCGCTCCGATCCGTCGCATTTTTCGCCATCAGAACAACATCAGAGTGGTTCTTGCCAAACTTCAAGCCGTTGACTTCTCCAAACAAAAAGCCTTCTTCCCTAACGCAACAGTCGATTACGATTACCTGGTTCTGGCCACCGGTGTCACCCATTCATATTTTGGCCACGATGAGTGGGCAGGACAGGCCCCGGGGCTCAAAACCCTTGATGAGGCCCTGGAAATCCGCCGTCGTATATTGACAGCTTACGAAGCCGCAGAGTGGGAAGCCGACATTGAATCCCGCAAAGCAAAACTGACGTTTGTGGTTGTTGGTGGTGGACCGACCGGAGTTGAACTCGCCGGAGCGCTGAAGGAGATCGCATCACAGACGATTCCTAAAGATTTTCGCAATATCGACACAACGACAACACGGATTATTCTCATTGAGGCCGGGACACGTCTGTTGTCAGCCTTACCGGAACAACTCGGGGAAAAAGCCCGTAAAGATCTGACCCAGATGGGTGTTGAAGTACGGCTTAACAGCCCTGTCACCAATATCCAAAACGGCCTGGTCAGCATCGGTGAAGAACAACTGCCAGCAGAAAATGTGATCTGGGCAGCCGGGGTTCGTGGATCAAAGTATGCTGAAACTCTGGGGGTTGAACTTGATGTGCAGGGTCGAATCAAGGTCCTGAAAGACCTTTCCCTGCCCGGGATCAAAAACGTTTTCGCCATTGGCGACCTGGCTTGCGTCATGGATCAGAAAACCGGCCAACCAGTTCCCGGGGTGGCCCCGGCCGCGATCCAGATGGGGCGACTGGTTGCCGAAAACATCAAAGCTGAGTTAACAACGAAAAAGAGGCGAACTTTTGTCTATCGCGACAAAGGCGGAATGGCCACCATCGGCCGCAATCGGGCAGTAGCTTCGATAGCCGGGCTCAACTTTTCCGGTTTTCCCGCCTGGCTGGTCTGGTCTCTCGTTCACATTATCCCGCTCGTTGGTTTTCGCAGCAAATTCATGGTCATATTCAACTGGATATGGAATTATTTTTCCGTCAGTAAAAGTGCCCGTTTGATCACGGGCAGGCCGCCGATGAATGTCAAGGAGGCCCTGCCGGTGACTCCCCCTGTGAAAGGGCAGGACCCGGAAGAATGAAACCCTTATTGATCATGATCCTTGGACTCTTATACGGAGCGGCAATGGCTGAAACAGGATATACCGATGACTTGATCATTGATGATCGCAGCAGCACAACACTAAGCAGCAATCTCGGCACTGAGTGGCGGCTGGTGACCGACCAGGTGATGGGCGGAATCTCCGAAGGGACACTACGGCTTGATACCTACAATGGTCAGAGCTGTCTACGTTTACAGGGTGAGGTGTCAACCGAGAACAACGGTGGATTCATTCAGATGGCTCTTGATCTCACCACGGATAAGAATTTCGATGCTTCATCCTATTCAGGGATTGAGCTAAAGATCGCGGGCAACAGTGAGGATTACAATATCCATCTGCGCACAACCGATCTCTGGTTTCCTTGGCAGTCTTATCGGGCTGGCTTTAAAACCACTTCAGATTGGCAGTCACTGTTTATCCCTTTTGCAGCGTTTGAACCTTATCGGACAGGCCGGACATTAAATCTGGAACGCCTGAAAAGAATCGGCTTTGTCGCCATCGGCAGGGAAATGACCAGCGACCTGTGCATCGGAAAAGTCTGGCTTAAAACCTCTGTCCCCACAGAAAAATAAGTTCAAACTACAATCCACCCTTCGCGCTTTTCACCATATTCGAGTGCATTCCGGTTGACATAACGATAGCCGCTCAACCAGGCCAGCACAGCATCATACCCATGCGCCGATGGGGGCCTTCCCAGTGGATAAGGAAGCTGGACTTACAGATCTTGCCAAACTAACGGATGCTGCTTATATGTGGCTATATTGAGCACCCTTGCCAACGCCCTGGGGCAGGTTTCAATAAATTCAATCCGGCAAAATTCTGACTTCAGTTTTATTGCCCGTGCCGTCAAACCACCCAGAAACATTGGTGACATGGCACCAAGCTCCCGATCGCAAGAACGAAACATATAGTCGCCACCAAAAGCAAAATAGCCTCCAGACAGGGATAAAGGGGCATCGATAAAAACTTTTTGTGGCTTTATGTTTTCCAGCTGCGGTTGAAGAAACAGGTCCGCATTCGCACCTTTAGTCGCCTCCACCACCAGCAGGCGCTCAGATGCCAAAAAGCAGACTGCCGTTGTCCCCGCTTTTCTGGCCCCGAAATCGATGCCAACAAAACTCATCATCCATCAGGCGGGGGGATGTATTCATGCTCATCTCCCGGAACGACGGGAAAACGCCTGTTTTTCCAATCCTCCTTGGCCTGAGCTATGTGCTCGGAACGACTGGATACAAAATTCCAGGAAATGTGCCTTTTACCCATGGAATCACCACCGATGATGACAAATTGTGTATTTTTTCTCGCCTTCAAAAATACATCCTCACTGTCTTGTGCAGCGAACATACACTTTTCATCCAGAATATCATGAGAACTTTGCAGCTCTCCCTTAATGATGTAAATAGCATATTCCTTTAATGCTGGCAGCTCCAGTTGCTGATCTTCAGTTACAGAAACTGCGGCAAAAAAGATCGGGGAAAACGTTTTTACCGGTGAGTTCATTCCAACCCCCTGACCGATCAATATCCGCACCTGGACACCATCAATAGTGTCCTGGGGAATCTGTTCGGCGGGATAATGATAAAAAGCCGGATCGGTCTCCTCATCCTCTTCTGGCAGGGCGAACCAGAACTGCAATCCATGCAAAACACGTTTTTCGCTGCGTACATTGTCAGGCTCTCTCTCGGAATGGACGATACCATTCCCGGCAATCATCAGCTTAATGTCACCAGGCAGAATAGACTGATGCGAACCCAGTGAATCCCGATGGACAATTTCGCCACTGAACAGATAGGTCACAGTTCCCAGATTGATATGCGGGTGAGGTCTAACATCCAGGCCTTCTCCAGCGTTAAGAGTCGCAGAACCAAAGTGGTCGAAAAAAATCCAGGGGCCGACCATATGCCGTTTGGGCGATGGCAATAACCTTTTGACACTGAAAGTACCTAAATTTTTCTCAATGGGAGTGAGTAATTGTAGATTCATCGTACTACTCCGATTCATAAGAAAGGACTGAAACTTAACTTTTTTACTCTTTTTTATTGACAACATAATCAGTTTATTGAATTATATATCAACAGGTTAAAAAAATGTCTACGACAAAAGGAGTTCATTATGAAAGATATAATTCAAAAAGAGTTCAATATGAATGATTTAATCTGGTTAAGTCTCAGTTTTGTTTTTATGTTTATTATTATTCCGATCGTGATGCTCATTACCGTTGCAGAAAACTCAACACTGCCCATGAATGTAATGCTCTGGATTGGCACCCCGGTTCTAACAGTCGCCAGCACATCCCTCGCCTACTGGTACCTGAAACATATTATCAAGCCCTCCGGGCAGTTATCAATAAATAGCACGATCAGGCGAGTTTAACCTGCAAACGCTCCCTCGAGCGTTTGCAGCATACATGCAGGACCTCCACACAAGAGAACAAAAAAGAGCTATTTTTCAATAGCTCTTTTTTGTTTTGACCGCTTCTAAAAACTCCTATGTTCAAAGTCTATAACCAACAATAGCCTCCGGAGCCACGACACGGAAAGTGAAAGACTCGGTTATAAACAGGTTGATCGCCTCAGAGCTATGGCTGTGATAACCAATTGCCAGGTCCTGGCCCACACTCAGCTCCATGTCACCGCCACGGGCCGCAACAAGGAATGCATCCTTGGCCAGCTCTGAATAGATCACCTGACCACCGATCTGTTTTTCCACCAGGGTACGCAATGTTCCACCTGGACTGCTCCGTGCCAGGAACTTCCAGAGGGATGGCGCAACAACCAGGTTCGCCGGACCTTCGACACCATCCTTAAGCATTCGCGTCTGACCTTCAGAAACCGCGTCAACGATCGAATCCATATCAAGAGAAACTGGCAATTCGCTCCCCTTGACCAGTTCCTGCAAGCCGACGATATTGCCAGCCTTAAAACCGTTAAACAGGGCACGTTCTTCAAATTCGGCTATTTTGCGACAGGCTTCAACCAGAGAATCAAGTTCGATATCTTTAGCCCCCCGCTCAATATTATCCAGCTCCCAGGTCTGCAGGCTGAAATCAACCCGTGCTTCCACTAACGGCTGAACCTGATGGATACCATAACCAACACTTCCCTCCTGTCTTTGAGGCATACTCAGACGTCCCAATGTGACGCAGGCGTAACCGATGCCATGTGGCCCATCGACATCAACAAACTTGCGCCCTGAAACGTTTGCAACCAGGGTATCTTTAGCCATTGAATCGATTTCGCTCCAACCAGAAGAACTGATCGGCGCCAGATCTCTACGCAAAATGTCCATATATTACTCCTGTTAAGTTATTTTTTCAGGCTGCCGATGCCCAGTCCCTGACCCGAAGATGCGACCGGCTGTCTTTCATTCCCTGCCACCGCGGCACCGAGAAACTCCTCTTCAACTTCTTGCGCCCCTTCTTGATAGAAACGCTCCTCGTCAGGATCAAGCTCCTTAAGCAGACGCAAAAATTCACCTGCGTGAACTTTCTCTTCATCGGCAATGTCGTACAGCACTTTTTGTGCAAGAACATTGTCGGTGGACTCTGCCAATTGCTGATAAAGCTGAATGGCTTCGTATTCCGCTGAAACCATGAAGCGGATGGCCCTGACCAGCTCTTCATGGGTCAGCATGCGATCCTGCTTCAAAACACTAAAGGGATGTCCAAATTCGGGCATAATTTTCCTCCTGAAAGGATTAAAGAAAATAACCAACCTGATTAATAATAACAGCTGACTTCACAACTTCCAAACCCCGAACTCAATTTCACAGCATAACAACAACCTTTTTTTGCGTTATAATATCCCCAGGCAAAGTTCGTTAAAAAATGTAAAAAAGGGTTGCAAAACACAATCACATTAGTTATATGAATATATGAATCTTTATATTTAAAGGAGCTGACTATGAACCTCTCTCTATTCTCATCCCGCTGGAGCCCTTACCTGGCTGGTGCTCTGGTCGGTATTTTAGCTGTTCTCTCGGTTGTTGTGACCACGCTTGTGCTCGACAAACCTAAATATCTCGGCGCATCAACAACCTTTGTTCGAGCAGCCGGTCTGCTGGAACAAACCGTGGCCCCAGATCATGTGGCTCAAAATGATTATTTCCAGTCGAAAAAAGTCAAAGTTGATTGGCAGATGCTTTTTGTAGTTGGAGTTTTCGGCGGCGCCTTGATTTCGGCCTTTTTAGGTAAAACCGCCAAGATCGAAAAAGTCCCACCCATCTGGGAGCAACGATTTGGCTCCAGCGCAACACTCAGAGCCATCGGTGCCTTTATCGGCGGAGTCATCCTGATGTTCGGCGCACGACTGGCAGGTGGCTGCCCCAGTGGCCATGGTCTTTCCGGAAACATGCAGCTTTCGGTCAGTGGCCTGTTGGCCCTGGTCTTTTTTATTGTTGGCGGAGTCGCCACGGCACGCCTGCTTTACGGTAGTGGAGGTCAGTCATGGAACAAATAATCGGCTTGATCACAGGACTTCTGTTCGGTTTTTTATTGCAGAAA
>JAPHSA010000005.1 GCA_026193235.1 Deltaproteobacteria bacterium
CGCCACTTGCAGATTCTGGAAGATTTTTATGAGCGTTATTTCCTCACTGAGAATTAAAAGCGCGTCGAAAGACTAGAATAGATCATTATTTTACCAAATGGCAAAGCAGGCTCTGATGAATTCAGGGCCTGCTTTTTTTTTGTGACACATCATAAAAAATAGCAACGCTAAAACAATCTGTTGAAAGGGCATGAAGGTTTTGTTATATTTAATCAAACAATGTTTGACTGGAGAAAATCCCGTGGATGTTGATTTGATGAAAGCCTGGTTTGCCCTCTATGTCGTCGGCGTTTCGCTGATAAGCTTGCTGGACGATAATGAGACTTTTCATTTAACGGCGATGAAAAAAATCTGGGGCCGCAGCCGTGGCCTGCTCCTGCACTTTCTTACCAACGTTGCTATTCCGATGCTGTTTGCCCTCTTTTACTTTTGCCGCGGTGTTGTTTCGCTGGCGACTTTCTGATTGAATCCTCTCTATCGAGTTCTTCTGCCCAGATTAGTCGGTGTCTTGGCCCGATTTTTTGTCATGTTGTCACGGAGTTGTGTGACTCGGTCTTGACAAACCGATTATGGCTTCCTATATTCTTCTGTTGTCAACGGAACCTTACTGTTAAATCGAATGATTCAAAGGAGAACATGAATATGTCTGAAAAGGTGACAAGGGAAGAGGGAAGCATTTCCATCCATACGGAAAATATCTTTCCGATCATCAAAAAATGGTTGTACAGCGATAAAGATATTTTTCTGCGTGAACTGGTGTCCAATGCTGTTGACGCCATCCATAAATTGCAGAATGTCAATTTAGTGGAAGGTCTACAACTGTCCGATGAATACAAAGTTAATATCCATATTGATAAGGACGCCGGAACCATTAGTGTGAGCGATAATGGGATCGGCATGACTGCAGATGAAGTGCGGAAATACATCAATCAGGTTGCATTTTCTTCGGCCGAAGATTTCATCGAAAAATTTAAGGATCTGGAAGATAAAAACCAGATTATCGGTCATTTTGGTTTGGGTTTTTATTCCAGTTTTATGGTTGCTGAGAAAGTTGAGATCAAGACCCTGTCCTATGAAAAGGGGGCCGAAGCCGTTCACTGGCTATGTGAGGGGACAACCAGTTACAGTTTGGATGTGAGTGACAAAAAAGATCGTGGAACTGAGGTGACTCTTTATCTCAATGATAACGAGAAAGAGTTTCTTGAAGCAAATTACACCCGTGAAGTGATCAAGAAGTTTTGTAATTTTCTCCCGGTTTCGATCAATCTGGAGGGTGAAGAGGTGAACGACAAAAACCCCCTCTGGACCAAGAGTGCCGCTGACATCAGCGATGATGAGTATAAAGAGTTTTACCGGAAGCTCTACCCGATGTCAGGCGAACCGCTATTCTGGATTCATCTGAACATTGATTATCCCTTTAACCTCAAAGGAATTCTCTACTTTCCCCACTTAACCAATGAATTTGACGTGACGAAGAGTCATATCAATTTATTCTGTAATCAGGTATTCGTTTCCGACAATACCCCGGAGCTTATCCCTGAATTTCTCACTCCACTGCAGGGCTGCCTGGATGCGCCGGACCTGCCGCTGAACGTTTCCCGAAGTTATCTGCAGAATGAGCCTCAGGTGCGCAAAATTCGTGAGGTGATCAGCGGCCGCGTCGCAGCCAAGATCGTGGACCTGGCAAAAAAAGACCGGGAAGCTTTTGAACCGATCTGGGAGGATATCCATTCCTTCGTCAAGTACGGCATGATGCGTGAGGATAAATTCTACGACAAAGTCAAAGATCAGGTGATCTACCGTGCAACTGGCGAAGATAAGTATACGACGCTGCCGGATTACCTTGAGCGCGCAAAAGAAAAGCATGAAAACAAGGTTTATTACGCCAACGATGAGGGCACGCAGGCAACCTATCTGAAGTTGTTTAAATCACAGGGTATGGAAGCGCTTATCCTCGATGCGATGATCGACAACCATTTTATCCAGTTTCTTGAGTCGAAAAACACGGATATTAAATTTGAGCGGGTCGATTCAGACATTACGGAAAATCTGCTGGATCATGATCCCAGTAACAAGATTGTTGAAGGAGCGGATAATAAAACCAAGGGTGAACGGATAGAGCAGGTCTTCAAGGAAGGTCTTGAGGGCATTAAGGGGTTAACGATCCGCATCGAAGCGCTCAAAGATGACAGTGTGCCCGGGATGATTCTTCTGAATGAGCAGTCACGGCGCTTTAAGGAAATGACCAGCATGATGGGGCAGGGCGAG
>JAPHSA010000028.1 GCA_026193235.1 Deltaproteobacteria bacterium
ATTGTTGGTAAAGGGGTACGCATCTCTGTCCCTGTGGTTTTCATGGTGACATGCAGCACGATTGCACCTGCACGCCTGTTATGATTCAGCGCTATCGAAGCCGACTCTCCGGACCGCTGCTGGATCGGATTGATCTGCATATTGATGTGCCACGGGTTGCTCACAAGGATCTGGCTGATCTTCGGGATAGTGAATCTTCAACGGTTATTCGTACCCGGGTGGAAAGAGCCCGCGCGATTCAAAGAGAGAGGCTTGCGCCCTTCGGGCTACATGCCAACGCAGCTATGGCAGCCCGGCATATCCGTAAGTTCTGTCCGGTCGATGATGCGGGTCAAAAACTGCTGGAAATGGTTGTTGATCGGCTTGGTATGTCGGCTCGTTCCTACAGTCGAATACTCAAAGTGGCACGAACAATTGCTGATCTGGCTGGAGAGGAAAATATCCGCCAACCACACCTGGCCGAGGCGATTCAGTATCGTGGATTAGACCGAAAAATATCGTGATGATTACTCTCTACTTGCTCAAAGAATGTCCAGCTTTGGAGGATATTCGATCATTGTTGATCGACTGGCACAGGCTTTGAGCCAAAAATACAATCTGGCACACAATCCGAGATGTTTTTCCTTTAACAAAAATTACTGCCTGATGCGGATTGATCGGATAACTCAGAAAATTCGTTTTCACAAGTGAAACCCTGCTTTTTTGAAATACTGGGCCTGTGTAGCGGAGTTACCGGCACATAGGCCCCTTAAATATTTTATTCTTTGCCGGCTTTTTGTTCGGTATAGTAAACGACCAACCAATAAGCAATCGCCATGGCCAGAGTCACTCCTGCCGTAGCCCAAACATAATCAGCAGAAATCTTATCAAAGTCCATGATAATGACTTTCCGAGCAATTGCCATTAATGCCGTGGCCAGAACGATTTTGACGTGAATGACATCATCTCGCAGATAGATGACGATATTCACCAAGATCTCTATAGCAATCAAAACAGCCATGAAGGCACCAAAAGTTGCCAGAATGTCGTTGATTGTCAACATCAGAAATGGTGGTTCAATGAGCTTCTGATAGAGAACCCAGAAGACATCAGCGACACCCCAGAGAATAACCACCGTCATGAGAATGGCGAGTATACGCACAGCCATATGAATAACCTTGCGCAGCCACTGAATCAAAGGCTCTTTTGTATTACCGAGATCGTCCATGAAAACACCAATCCTTCTATAGAAATTTATTTATTTTCGACTATATTTTAATCATGTTGATTTGTCTTCAAAGATATTAGCAGTTATTCTTGCCTCTGGTCTAATATCTGCTGAATAATATACCATTGAAAAAACGATTCTTGCTTGAGGGAGGGGGGGACTTTGTTAGCTAAAATCATGTCAGGGGCCTTGATCGGTATCGACGCCTATCCTGTTGAAGTGGCAGTCGATATCGCTTAGGGATTGCCGAAATTTTCTTAAGTCGGCTTGCCGGAAGGTGCGATAACGGCAAGTAAAGACCGAGTCAGGTCGGCGATTAAAAGCTTCGGATGTGATTTTCATTCCAGATGTATCACCATCAACTTGCTCCTGCAATAGTTTGATGGATATTCTCGTAAAATCATCTTTGGCGCTTGGTATTAATTATTATGTATTATCTTTTAAGCAAACAGTACGAGGAATAACTATGATCACGACCATTAATACCTTTATAAAAAGAGAATCTTCGGCAGGTATTCTGCTGGTTTTTGTCACCATTATTGCTCTGTTTTTAAAAAATAGTGGTTTATCTGAACTCTATAGTAGCTTTCTATACACACCTGTTGAAGTCCGGTTTGGCGATTTGCAAATTGCCAAACCTCTTTTGCTCTGGGTCAATGACGGTCTCATGGCTGTTTTTTTCTTTCTTATAGGCCTGGAGGTCAAAAGAGAAGTGTTGGAAGGCCATCTTTCTTCTATCAGCCAAGCTGTACTGCCAGGAGTTGCAGCTATTGGTGGAATGGTTGTGCCTGCTTTAGTCTTCATTGCTTTTAACCAAGGTGAGTCTTTTGCAATGAAGGGTTGGGCAATACCAACAGCTACAGATATTGCTTTTGCTTTAGGTGTTTTGTCTTTACTGGGAACCAGGGTTCCCCTCTCTTTAAAGGTGTTTCTATTAGCTTTGGCTATCATAGATGATTTAGGCGCCATTGTTGTTATTGCTCTGTTTTATACCAGTGAACTTTCAACCTTATCAATCATCATCGCTTCCATTGCGCTGACCGTTTTATTGGTTATGAACAGAATAGGTGTTGCTACTAAGGCCGCCTATGTTCTGGTAGGTATTGTGCTGTGGGTAAGTGTATTAAAATCAGGAGTTCATGCAACACTGGCAGGGGTCGCACTGGCATTTATGATCCCCTTAAAATGCAAAAGCAGGGATGGCAGAAGCTTCTCAATGAGCAAAGAGATGGAATATGGTTTACATTATTGGGTGGCGTTTATGATCTTGCCTCTTTTTGCTTTTGTTAATGCCGGAGTTGACTTGAGGGGGATTTCACTGGCAGAAATGTTCAACCCCGTCCCTATGGGAATTATGCTTGGACTGTTTATCGGTAAGCAACTGGGTGTATTTGGTTTCAGTTGGCTGGCAATAAAATCAGGCTACGCCAGTTTGCCGACAGATAGTAACTGGAAGCAACTCTATGGGGTCTCCATTCTTACGGGTATCGGCTTCACCATGAGTCTGTTTGTCGATACCTTAGCCTATAATGACACACAAATTTATCATTATGCAGACAAATTGGCTATTCTTTTAGGTTCCTTTGTCTCTGGACTGGTGGGCTATCTTGTGTTGAGGATGTCAAAGTAATTGATAGAAACAATCATATGATATGTGCCACTACCTGTTCTCAAAAACATACCATCTACTCCTGTAGCAGATGTGTAAAACACTATATTTTTAGTTCCAGAATTTCTATAATTCACATGAAACGGGGTCAGAAATGACTCCATATTTTTTTGTTTCAAAAGTCAGGGGATCACTTATGGCAACAGGATTTTGGATTAATTTTCTACATTTGCACGCTAATAGCTAGATGTAGGCTCGCCATATTCGACGATTCTGCAAACTGGATAAAAAAGGGATGCCTTGATGGAGCAGGTGACTGATAAACTTGGTCTGTCTGCGCGGAGTTTCACCCGCATTCTGAAGCTGGCCAGAACCATTGCCGATCTGGCCGAAGTTGTGCAGATTAATACTCTGCATTTGAGTGAGGCGATTCAGTACCGGGGTCTGGATCGCAAGAGCAGCTAATTTTCACACGTCAAGAAAAGACAAATGCAGATCGCTCAGCCCGACCACCAGGAAACGATTGAGGAGTTTTGGCTGGCCAAAAACAACCTGGAACAGTTCATTGGTCATCAGGCTGGCAATGATTGCTGCTCCCGCCCCAGTCACCGGTATATCCCCCTGTGGTTGAGGACTTCCAGCAAAGAGTTCCCTCAGCGACTGTGAACGGCCCTTTTGCAGGGTTAAAATCTGACCCTGATCTCCGGCGATGCCACCATGGACGAGGAACGTCCCCGATGGGAGAGTTCCTTCCAGGAGAAAACGACTGGAATAATTGTCTAAGCAATCTGCGACCAGGGACACATCGACAGGACATGTAAAAGCTGCGTCAATGCGTTGCTGAAGTAGTTCGATGGTGACGTAGCTGTTGATCTGCTCAAGGTTCTTTTTGGCAACGACCAGTTTTGGCTGGCCGATATCAGTTTCTGCGTAGAGGGTCTGCCGATTGAGATCCGGCCAATCAACCAGACCATCATCGACCAGATAGAGCTTGCCAATCCCAGCCCGAGTCAACAGTTGACTGACAGTTGCACCCAGCCCCCCGACCCCGGCAACCAGCACCGTCGCCGCTTCAAGTTGTTGTTGTTTCTCTTTGCCCCAGTGTAGTACCTGGCGTTTGTACCGCTCCGTCACCGGCACTTTCAGCCTCCGGCGCCTGGTGGGAAAAAGGCAATCACATCACCCTCTTGAACCGGGGTCTCCAGTTTGTCGAGATGAAGAATATTCCGCCGATTGATGAGAATGATGGTTCCCGGAATCAATTCGCCATTGTCATCCAGCAATTTATGTAAAAAGGGTGTTGGCAATTGTCGTTGAATCCGCTGCAATAATTGCCCGACTTTTTCGTTTTCCTGTGCAGGCAAATCCAGCTTATCCAGTTTTAACAACAGCCGCAGGAGGCTGTAAAATTCTACTTTGATCATATCTGTCCCTCAGGAAGCCAAACGTAATTGGGTGCGCGCGAAATTGGCGGTGCCATGCAGGAGCTCTTTGCCCGGGAAAGTACTGCGGGTGCTGACCAGCTGGTAATAAAGGCCGGAGTCGTTGGTTTCTCCAACCATGGTTGCGCCGATGACACGCTGTTGTTCATCGAGAAAAACTTTACGGTAGCGACCGGTCGCAGAATTCCAGCTGCTGATAATCTCGCTGGCATCCTTCTCCTGATAATGGCCGATGGTGGCGACCTCAATCCCGAAGATTTCGGTAATGTTGTTCTTCAGGCTGCCCTGATAGGGGCAGCCCCGGCCCAACATATTCAGGGCAGCATTTTCACCCTGTTCCACCGCGGTCATCCAGTTGCCCTGAATGGTCATCTCGCCGCTGGTAAAATCTTTGCCTTCGGCAGCATCGCCAGCGGCAAAGATGTCCGGGTGACTGCTGCAACAGAAGCTGTCAATCAGAACCCCCTCGGCAACTTCAAGGCCTGCCTCAACTGCCAGTTGTGTGTTTGGCGTCACCCCCTTGCCGATGACCAGCAGGTCGCTGGTTAAACTGTCTCCGGAGCTCAATTTCAGCTGCAGTTGTTGCCCTTCAATAATCTCTTCAATATCGTTGCGTTTATGAATTTTCAGGCCTTTGGCTTCTAGCTGCTCCTCGATAATTGCAGCCGCTTCAGCATCGACAACCCGGCTGAAAACGTGATCAGAACCAATCACCAGATGCTTTTCCATCTGCTCGGAGGCATGGGAGAGTAATGGCAAACTTACCAGCCCGGCACCGATAGCCGTGACGCTCTTTGCCCCCTTCAGCAAGTTGACCAGCTTCTCCGCATCAGCCATATGGCGTAATACACAGGCTCGATCTGAGGAAACTGCAAGGGTTCGTGCTTCGGCACCGACTGCCAGGAGCAGTTTTGTATAGGTGACCTGTTTGTCATCGGCAAGCTGCAGATAATGTTTTTCTGGATCAAAGGAGACGACCGCCTGACCAAACAGGGTCGTCGCCGAGAGTTTTGTGTAGAATGCATGATCAACAATATCCAGCCCTTCTCGAGGAATATTTCCACCAATGTAATAAGGAGTCAGTACCCGCGAATAGGCTGGACAGTCTTCTCGGTCAATGATCGCAATCGAAGAGTTTTGATCATGCCGGCGTAACGTTCTCAATGCCTGTAGCCCGGCGGCGCTGTTGCCGATAATGACGAAATCATAATGATCAGACATAATATCATTCCCTGATATGTGAGGGTGGAAATGCTGGAAAAAGCGGGATCTGCAGGTTTTGTTAAAAAACTGCGCCCCTGATCAGTTTCAGGAGCGCAGTATGAGGGTTAAACATTATTTAACAGTTCTGCATCCTATGAAGCCAGGCCCAGGGCCTGGAGCTTTTCATCAGTCGGTATTCCTTCCGCACTCCAACCGCGTTCCTGGTAGTACTCTGGTAACATCTGATCCAGTTTGGCAACTTCACCTTTCAGCGGTCCATCCGAAATCGGATCTTCCAGCAGGCGCTTTGGTAACGTGTCTTGAGAGGGATCAATCCCCGCTTTGAGATTGAAAAGACGCTCAAGATTGTAAATCCGGTCACCCACTTCCAGGAGAGCTTCATCGCTGTAAGTCACACCGGTCGCCGTTGTGCAGAAATTGGCAAACTGGGGAACCCCGATGGCGAAGGTGGTAAATAGGCAGACCCCTGATGAATCGACTACGGCAGTAAAATCCTGGAAGATCTTGGCCCAGGTGGCTTTACCCTCGGTAGCTTGAGGGTCAAGTTTTTCCGGCAGGCCAAGAACCTCTGGGGAAATGAGGTAGCCACGAACATGGCAGGCACCCCGGTTACTGGTGGCATAGTTTAACGCCATGCCTTGCACGCCGCGAGCATCATAGGCTGGGAACTCCAGTTTTTTCACTGTCATTGAGAGCTCCGGGGCTCCATAACTCTCTGCCAGACGATAAGAACCGAGCGCCAGCTTTTCTCCAAAACCTTCACATTTGGCCGTCATTTCAATCAGTTTGACCATTGCGTCCGCATCGCCAAATTTGAGAGGCATGCCAATTTCTTCTTCACTGATCAAACCTTTTTCTGCCAGCTCCATTGCGCAGGCAACCGTAGAACCAGCGGTGATGGTATCCATGCCATACTCATTGCAGATATAGTTCGCCTTGGTAATCGCAGCCAGATCATCTACGCCACAGGCGGCACCCAGGGCCCAGATAGATTCATACTCTGGTCCTTCACCGTCGCCACTAAAGCGGCTGCCCTTTAGACCGGTGACACGACCACAAGCGATGATGCAGCCCATGCAGCCCTTATTACGTTTCAGATAGGTTGCTGCCAGGGTTTCGCCTGAGATGGCCTCTGCACCAGCAAAGGTATCTTTCTGGAAGTTACGTGTTGGCAGAGCGCCCATTTGATTGATGACATTGACCAGAACCGGGGTGCCAAGGGCTGGCAGGCCCTCGCTGGAAACTGGATTCTGCTTGAGCAGACTGTAAGATTCAAGCGCTGCTTCACGATAGGCAATCGGATCGGCAATCTTCACTCCGCCGGTACCACGAACGGCAACGGCTTTGAGGTTTTTGCTGCCCATGACAGCCCCGACGCCACTCCGACCTGCTGCACGGTGTTTGTCGTTGATAATGCAGGAAAATTTGACGAGATTTTCTCCCGCCGGTCCGATACAGGCCACTTTGGCGTCGCCGTGAAATTCAGCGAGAATAGCATCTTCTGTATCCTGACTTGACTTGCCCCAGATGTGAACGGCCCCGACCAACTGGACCTTGTCATCGTGGATCTGCAGGTAGGAAGGATACTCGGCTTTGCCTTCGAAGATGATCATGTCGTACCCGGCATAGCGCAGTTCGCTGGGGAAATAACCGCCCGAGTTTGAGCTGGCGATGGTGCCGGTCAATGGAGACTTGGTGATGACCATGTAACGGCCATTGGCCGCACCGTAAGTTCCGGTCAATGGACCGGCAGCCATGATCAGCTTATTTTCCGGAGACAGAGGGTCGACATCAGGAGCGACCTCTTCGACGAAGTACTTTGATCCCAGACCGCGCCCACCCAGGTAATCTTTGGCCCATTTCTCGTTGAGTTTTTCCGTTTTACAGGTTCCTGCGGTCAGATCGACACGTAATAGTTTTCCTTGCCATCCACTCATGGTTATACCTCCATCTGTCCGTCTTTCATGGCGTCAACAAAACGCAGGATCTTTTGCCGCAATGGCTTGTCCTCCTCATCCAGGCTCAAACAGCCAGTTGGGCAGAAAGCCACACACTCAGGCGTATCCCCACCACAGAGATCACATTTGTCAACCTTGCCGAGGACGGGAACATACTTGATCATTCCAAACGGGCAGGCACTGACGCAGGTGCGGCAACCGACACAGCGATCTTTATCAACGATCACGACGCCTGAAGGCATTTCTTTGCTGATGGCAGATTTGGGGCAGGCTTTAACACACCAAGGGTCATCACACTGCATACAGGTGACAGTGATGAATTTGGCTTCATCGAGAAAAACTTCATTGTAGATGCGTGAACGACTGGGAGCAAATTCCCCGGTGTGCTTGAAAGAACAAGCCAGCTCGCAGGTTTTGCAACCGATACACTTCGATGGTTCGATGCGGATCAGTTTCTGCATAGTCTACCTCCTTAAGGGTGGATAAAGGACAATAGCAACTAAGGAACAGTGCTACATTCAACTGCGGCAGTTTTTATCTGTGCCTCTATTTAGGTGGCACAGAGCTAGAAATATAACAGTTTTTTATTTTTAGGCAACAGGTGATAGTGGAAAAAATATAAGTCTGTATATGAATGGTCATCTGATTTATTCTCAACTATCATCAATAAAAGTAAAATCGACAGTTAATCTTATGATAAATTTATCGCTCAGAAAGGCGTTGTCAAATAGTTGTTTTGAATTTTCGATGAATTGAGATAGAAAGGTTCATTAATCTCAA
>JAPHSA010000088.1 GCA_026193235.1 Deltaproteobacteria bacterium
AAGAACACTTGAGGTATTTATATCCATATAAGCGAAAGGAGAACGCTATGCGATGCCCAATTTGTGGAAGCTATGAACAAATCACTCTTGAAATAAAATCCGATCAATTTAAGGAAGGACTGGTTGAATGCTCTGCTTGCGACAGCAGCTGGTCAATAAATCATGGTCATGCCGACCTGGTGGTCGATACGCAGCTCTTCTCATTCCTTGAAGGACAAAGTGAATGCGTAGAGGCAGATGACTATAACTGGGCGAGCTAAAGACCAGCCGAAGCCAAAACAAAAGGAAATCACAATGGAAGCTCTGAATATCAAAGAAGCGGCACCCTGCCGCTGCGGAGGGCAAGTGAAATTTTTTGGGCCTTGCAAGGTCGCTCCAAGAAGTCATTGGATTCTTTATTGCACAAACGACTCCTGCCAGCAGTTGGCTTCTGGGGACAGTCTCGAAGACGCCATAGATCTATGGAACAACTCACTTGAGCCAATCCACGCTTAGCGTCTAGTTATGGTGCCGGCCGGGGAAGGGCTTTATAAATAACCAGCCGGCACTTATTAATCTCAGCGAATCACTTCCGGGCGATAGCCTTCATCCTCCAGGCGCATGAGCACATCTTCAATATGGCTTGGACCACGGGTTTCCAGGTCAAGGACCACTTCCGCTTCTCCGAGCGGCAGGGAGGATTTGTGCCGGTCATGGCTGACCTGAAAAATATTGGCTTTGAGTTCGCTGAGAATATTCGCCAGTTGCGCCAGCGCCCCCGGCATATCAATCATCTCCAGGCGCAACTTGAGGTAACGCCCTTCGGCGAGCATGCCCCGTTCAACAACGCGGGACATGGTTTGCACATCAAGGTTACCACCCGACAACAGACAAACAGTATGCCCTTTGTGCAAGGTTTTTCTGCTGTGCAGCAAGGCGGCCAGACCAACAGCACCGGCGCCTTCGACCACCAGTTTGCTTTTTTCCATCAAACTGACAATAGCCATCGCAATCGCCTCTTCATCAACGGTGACGATATCATCAACATATTTTTCGATAATCGGAAAGGTCAGCTCACCAATCTGCTTCACGGCAATGCCGTCGGCCAGAGAATGGCAGCGTGTCGAAACATGGGTTGGTCGACCATTGCGGCGAGCCAGGGTCGCGCTGGCGACGCAGGCGGCTTCGACTCCGATAATTTTAACTGACGGCTTCTTCAATTTTATCGCGCTGGCAACTCCGGCAATCAAACCACCCCCGCCAATGGGAACAAGCAGGTTGTCGATTTCGGGCAGATCCTGCAATAACTCCAGACCGATAGTCCCCTGTCCGGCCATAATCAGCTCATGATCAAAGGCGGAAACATAGAGCAGATTCTGTTCTTCCGCCAACCGGGTGGCATGGGTGACCGCTTCATCATAAGTGCTGCCAAAAAAAACCACTTCGGCGCCATATTCCTGGGTGGCTAACTCTTTTGCCAGGGGAGTCCCCTCGGGCATAACCACCTTGCATGGACATTCGAGCAGAGCGGCCGCGCTGGCAAGCCCCTGAGCATGGTTACCGGCGGAGGCGGTCACCACCCCGGCAGCAAGCAGTTCCGGGGGTTGCTGACAGAGAAAGTTGTAGGCCCCACGGATTTTAAAGGCTCCGGTATGCTGAAGATTTTCACATTTGAAATAGACTGGGGTATTGAGAACTTGCGAATAGTAGGACGAGTGAATAAGTTCTGTATGGCGGATAAGGCCCTTCAGGTTTTCTGCGGCCCGGTCAATCTGTTGCCCTGTTAGCATCGCTCACTCCCATCTTAGGTCATGCCCTAGCGCTTGTAGAGCTGCCGATAAATCATTGAAAGTTTAGCATAGATCTCCCGTTGCGCTAATTCCTCTGTTTCTCTGACTTGATTCTGCTAAGATACAGCCTCACTTAATTTTGGAGGCGTTACAATGACCCCCGAACAACCCCAGGAGGAACCTTTGATTCCCCGCTTGATGGCCACCAATGCCTTGCGGGCGAATCTGAACAAGCATATGGACCCCAATAAGATGGCTGATGCCAAAGCCTCGATGATCATGACGGCATCATCTCTGGTTATTACCATCACCCTGACCCAGTACGACAGACTGGCACTGATAACAACGTTGCTATTGGCTGGCTGCGGTCTTTTAGCAGTTGTTTTTTCGATCCTGGCGATTATTCCGCGCTTCCATGTCAGCGACCATACCAATCTGTTTTACTTCCGCTCATTCAGTGATCTTTCGGAGCAGGAGTTTAAAGATCAATTTCGTGAAACCATTACTGATCGGGACAAACTCTACGATCTCGGCAAACACCGGCTGACCCGTAAATATGGCTTGATCCGCAATGGACTCTGGACGTTGCTGTTTGGCCTGCTGGGCGCAACGACCTCAGCCATTTTCCTGCACCTGCCGGTATGAACCTGATCTTACTGCAACCGGAAGATTTTACTGGTGATTGGCGGGTCATTCTAAGGGATCGGCGGAGGGATCATATCCTCAGTGTCCAGCACGCCCTGCCCGGTGACAGTTTACGGGTCGGACAGCTCAATGGGCTGCGCGGCACAGGGACAATTATCCGCTCTGATGCCCAGGAGATAGAGCTGAACATCAAGCTTGATCAACCGCCCCCTGCGCCTTTGGCGATCAGCTTGATACTGGCGTTACCGCGGCCGAAAATGCTGAAACGCATTCTCCAATCGGTGAGTTCCTTGGGAATAAAAAATATCTACTTGATCAACAGCTATCGGGTTGATAAAAGTTTCTGGGGCAGCCCACTATTGCAGCCGGATAACTTAGCCGAGCAGTTACTGCTTGGGCTGGAGCAGGCCCGTGATACAATCATGCCGAAAATTCATCTGCGCCAGAGGTTCAAACCTTTTGTTGAAGATGAGCTAGCTGGACTGATTGAGGATACAACTGCCTATGTCGCCCATCCCGGGTCAGCGAATAACTGCCCGCTGGGCAGTCAACAGCCGATAACTCTGGCGATTGGTCCAGAAGGAGGTTTTATTCCTTACGAAGTAGAGAAATTGAGTGAATGTGGTTTTATTCCCATCAGCCTGGGTGAACGAATATTACGCGTTGAAACCGCTGTTCCAGTTCTCATTGCACGCCTGTCGCCCACTGTGAACGAGGAACTGCGTGAAGCATAAATCAACCTGGGTCTATTTCCTCTTAATCTTACCCCCCCTGTTCTGGGCCGGAAACTCGGTTCTCGCCCGCGGGATCGTCGATCTTATCCCGCCGGTTGCCATGTCTTTCTGGCGCTGGGTGCTGGCTCTGACGATCCTGCTGCCATTTACCTGGCGCCAGACCCTCAGGGATTGGCCAGAAATCAAAAGAGGCTGGAAAAACATTGTCCTGCTGGGGTTGTTCGGCATCGCCTCATTCAACACCTTACTTTACACCGCTGCTCACAGCACAACGGCGATCAATATTGCCTTGACTCAATCGGTAATGCCGGCTGTCATTGTGCTGATCAGCTT
>JAPHSA010000108.1 GCA_026193235.1 Deltaproteobacteria bacterium
CCGAGGCCGAAAGCGAAGATCTGGCCGGCGGCACTCGGTCGTACGCTCGGCGCGTACTGAAAGTCTACGCTGCCCTGACCGCCCTGGGCGTCATTGGTTCATTGGCCGCAGGAACCGGTTTTTTCGACGGACTACTGTATACCTTTGCGGCGGTCTCGACCGGAGGATTTGCCCCCCATGACGACAGCCTTGCGAGTTTAAACCGGCTCGCACAGGGTTGGATAACGCTGCTTTGCCTCGCCGGTGCGATTCCGCTGATGTTCTACTATCAAAGGTTCAAGGAGAAGCGAAGCGTTGCCGTAGTCAGCCTACAACTTAAGAGCATCATCATCGCGGGCGTTGTTGTTTCCCTCGCGGTGGGCGCCACCATGCGGCTAGGTGACGGTATGGCTTGGCCGCAAGTCATCCATCACGCCCCCGTACTCGCTTTTTCCGCGCAGACGACCGCGGGTTTTGCCTCGCTGCCCTGCGCAAAACTTGATGCCGGTTCGAAACTGGTTCTAAGCTTCTCAATGCTCGCGGGCGGCGGCATGGGATCGACCGCCGGAGGATTCAAGCTGCTGCGACTGTTGATGGCTGCCAGTGTGTTGCGGCTGCTGCTGCTGCGAACCTGCCTGCCGAAACATGCCGTCATTGAACCTCGGATGGCAGGCCGCCGGCTGCAGGATGAAGAGCTACGCTCGGCCCTGCTGCTCATCGTGCTGTTCGTGGTGGTCGCCTCTTTGTCCTGGCTGCCGTTCGTGGCCATGGGATACGCACCGCTCGACTCCTTGTTTGAAGTGGCATCGGCACTGGGAACGGCGGGGCTTTCTGTGGGGGTAACGAGTGCGGCTTTGCCCACCCTGCTCAAGGGTATCTTGTGCGTCGATATGCTGATGGGCAGACTTGAAATCATCGCCTGGCTGGTCATGCTGTCCCCCGGGACTTGGTTCGGCCGGAGAATGGAGAGAACATGAGAACTGTTTTTGTTGGTGCCGGAAATGTGAGTATCTTAACTGCCAAGGCGCTTATCAAAAAAGGCTACGAAGTTGTCATCATCGAGACCGACAAAACCAAGATCGATGAATTGTCCGAAGAGATGGACTGCAGCTTCCTGCTGGGTGACGGCAGCCAGCCGAACATTCTGCGCGAAGTGAACCCTGAGCAGACCGATCTCCTCTATTGCCTGTCCGACAGCGATCAGGACAACGTCATCGCCAGTCTCGTCGGTCGCTCCCTCGGTTTCAAGCGGGTCGTGACCAGCATCAGCGATCCCCAGTTTGAAGACATCTGCCATGAACTGGGGCTTCAGGACACGATCATCCCTTCCCGCACCATCAGTCGATACCTGGAGGACATGGTCGGGGGCACGGAAAACGTAGACTTTGCCGCCGTTCTCAAGGACGAGGCCCGTTTTTTCACCTTCATCGCTGAAAAAAATGACGCGGTCGCTGTCGGCGAACTGCAACTGCCCGGCGAGGCCCGAGCTATCTGCTATTACCGCGAGGGCCAGTTTGCGTTCGCCAATCAGGAGACGAAGCTGCAAGAAGACGATGAAGTTGTGATCATCACGCACAGCAAGAATATAGCCGCACTGCAGGAACGTTGGCACCCGAAATTGGCACAGGGCGAGTCGACGGCTTCGACCTTTGATAAAGAAGGATGACAACCCATGAGCAAATAATTTCGTGTCATCCACCCACTCTACAATCTCCTCCCCATGGAAATCGAAGGATTCGATTCCCTGGCTGAACTGGCCCTGGATATGGGCTGGTCGTGGAATCATGTAACCGATCACCTGTGGCGCCAGCTTGATACCAAACTGTGGAAAATCACGCATAACCCCTGGGGTGTCCTGCAGACAGTCTCGCGTGATCGAATCGAGCATCTGCTGGCTGACGCTTATTAAAAGGTTTTTTGAGTAAGGTGGATGGCGCGTTTGAACTTACTGGATTTATGAAACCAAAGTATAGAAAATAAATATTTCCATCCATTACCAATACTGCAAAAGGACGAAGAACAACGGGTCGCAAAGCTCGTTGCCCATATCAGCGCCTAACCCGGAGCTCAACAGGGACGCTGCGCATCAAGCCGCGCAGTTCCGGTTAGCTCTGCGTTCGGCGGGAACTATAAACCATGGCCCCAAGGATATGATTCATGATGTTCGATAGCGCCAGATTTGACTGAAAAAATGAGTGTGAACGTACGTGTTGCTAGGCAAACAATTCTGTGAGCATAGTTGTGTTAATTTTTGCTAAAGAAGGAAATAAATATGGATATTTTTTTGAAGCAGTTCCAGGAGGTTAACTGGGAGCAGATCATATTCACCAGCACCCGAATTTTGCTCGTTCTGCTTTTGGCATGGTTGGGCATGGTTATTTTGCGGAAGATATTAAGTCAACTTGAACAAGGTCTGCTCAAACAAAGTGAAATAGCAGGAGAACCACCTTCGGAGTCCGAAAAAAGGGTGGAAACCTTGATTCGCCTGATAAGACAGGCTGCCTTTATTGTCCTTTGGGTCACCACAATTCTTATTTTACTCAAAGAGATAGGTATTGATGTCGGGCCGATCCTCGCAAGTGCCGGTATTGTCGGACTGGCGGTCGGTTTTGGGGCCCAGAATCTGGTCAGGGATTTCATTTCAGGGTTTTTCTTTATCCTTGAAAACCAAGTTCGTGTTGGTGATGTCGCCATAGTAAATGGCACTGGTGGTCTGGTCGAAAGCGTTAATTTCCGAACCATTGTATTGCGCGACTTGGGGGGAATTGTTCACATTTTCCCAAACGGCGCTGTATCGACACTCAGCAATTTGACCAATGATTGGTCTGCTTATGTATTTGAAATCGGTGTCGCATATAAAGAAAATACCGACAAGGTTATTGAGGTAATGACTGGCGTTGGTTCTGAAATGAAACAAGATGAAACAGTTGGACCTTTTATGCTTGAAGAACCGGAAATTTTCGGAGTCGATAAATTTGATAACTCTGCTGTAGTTATTAAAGGCAGGATCAAGACAAACCCCATCCGCCAATGGCAGGTGGGCAGAGAATATTTACGCAGAATCAAGTTGGCTTTTGATAATGCCGGGATCGAGATCCCATTCCCACACCAGACCCTCTATTTTGGCGAAGCGAGTAAACCTTTTGAAGTCGCTCTTTTAGAAAAGCTGAAAGGAGAGAAAGTCGTCACATAATTTTCAAACCTTCCAAAGGCTTCAGCAGTTCAGAAGGTGAAATTTTGGCATACCATAGGCTCTCTTTTTTCGATCTCTTTGGACGGGGGGAAATTCTCACCAATCAGCGTCCAAGAAAAGTGGTGACGGCCCATTGTATTATTTGAGCGGGATGGATAGTCAGAAAAATTATGATATTTTTTAATTAATGAAGAAAAGAATGAAGGAGAGATCATCATGATGAAACTGGATCCGGAACAGTAGAGCAAAAAACCGTAGTTTCAAGCCAAAAGAAAGGTATCCCATGAGCTATAAAACGATCTTGGTTCATACTGACCATGACAAGCGCTGCGCAGTAAGGATTGAAGCTGCTATCCGCATGGCAAAACAACATGATGCTCATTTGATTGCGCTCTACACGCAGACACCTTTTGTTCTCCCTGGCTATTTAATGCAAGCGGGCCAGAAGATTGACGAAGCCCAGCAGAAAGCAGCAGCAGAGGCTATGGCTATGGCCAAAGCAGTTTACAATAATCAGGTGTCGAGCATGGGTTTTAAGAACACAGAATGGCGCTCTACAATCAATTTTCCTGTTGACGCGTTAACAATGCAGGCGCGCTACGCGGACCTGGTAGTTGTCGGCCAGAGGGACCAATCTGAAAACTCAGATATAAACAAGGACATCCCGGCGCAGTTGGTGCTTGCTGCCTGCCGACCGGTATTGATTCTTCCCTATATCGGTAGTTTCCTCAGCATTGGTCGTCGCATTCTCGTCGCCTGGAATGCGAGTCGCGAGGCGACGAGAGCCATCACCGATGCGCTTCCACTGCTAAAACGTGCGGATAGCGTGAACCTTATTGCACTTTGTCCAAAACATGACTCTCGGGAGCTTATACCTGTTGATGATATTGTTCATTATCTCGCACGACATGGCGTAATGGTCGAGGTGTTGTCAGATCATGTTGCCGACAGCGATGTCGGTAATGTTCTCCTGTCACGCTCCGCTGAACTCAACGCAGATCTCCTCATCATGGGAGGTTACGGCCATTCTCGGCTAAGAGAATGGGTGCTGGGTGGTGCGACAAGAACAATGCTGGATTCGATGACGCTGCCGGTGCTGATGTCCCACTAATTTTTGAGGGAGGGATTCGCAACAGTTAAGCCGTTTTTCGAATATAGGTGGTTTTGAGGCTAACAATCAGGCCCCTCCTAACCTTCGACGTCTGAAGATTGTGGAGGTTTCTCATATTGTGCGTTATCGATCGAGCATTAATTAATGGCTTGCAGGAGGTTCAACTCCATAAAAAAAGCCCCACGGAAATCCGTGGGGCTCATGTGTAACAGCACCCCGCCGCAAGCAACGGGGTATTTACTAGATGTCTCAATCCTCTGGTTTCAACCAGATTTGGTCCAGGGGGCGGGGATTGAAGCCGCAACGATTAAAAGGAAACCTTTTAAACCCTGCGGACATTGACCGATTGAGGACCTTTTTGGCCCTGTGTGACGTCAAAGCTCACACTATCTCCCTCGGCGAGAGATTTAAATCCGTCACCTTGAATTTCGGAAAAATGTACGAATACATCCGGTCCATCAACCTGCTCAATAAAACCAAATCCCTTTGCGTCGTTAAACCACTTAACTGTACCTTGTGCCATTGTTGTTTCTCCTAGGA
>JAPHSA010000029.1 GCA_026193235.1 Deltaproteobacteria bacterium
CAGCTGATATCCTGCTCGATCAAGCGCCGATGGATCTGATGGAACTGTATGGGCGGATGCGCAGCCTCACGGACAAGGCGGAATTTAGCGGGACTTTGCCGGCTATCTGGCAGTGCTCAGATGAAAGCCAGTCGATAAAAAAAGCTCTTTTTGGCTATGTCTACAATTGTCCAACCTTTAATTTAGGCAGGGTTGGTGCTTTACTCGATCCATCACGATTAGCAACTGCCGCGCATCACGGAAAGGATTTGGTGATCCTTGGCGGCAGCCATATCGGTGCGGAAGAGTCTTCAGGTTTTGGTTACATTCAGCGGGTGAGTGGCCAGCGGGTACCCTGTTGCGGAATGCTGGGACGCGTTCTGGATGAATATTTACGGGTCTACCGCAGGGCGACGCAACTCATCAAAATATTTCGGCAAGATAAGGTTTTCAAGGTCGAAGTCCCCTACAAATATCTCTTTGAAAAACCTGAAAGTCCAAATGTTCACATTGTCCTGAAACTCAATAATCTGGTTGATGGCCTTGCGTTACGTGAAGGTACTCTCGGCAAAATCTACCGTTTGCATCCCGGAGTTGTCAGCCAGCAGCATGAATTACTTGAAACGCTTCAAGAGAAACCTCAACCAATCGGAAATTTGCTAACGCCCGAGCTTTTCTCCTTCCGGAAAAAACTGGATCTGGATAGCCATGAACCAAAGTGTATGCTGGAAGTTTCAGTCTTTGATTTTCTCCCCGAGGTCGTCGCATCATCTTTTCCCCACCGGCGTTTATGTAACATCAATACCTGGCGACAATTTCATCGTATCGCGTCTTTTATTACGGATGAGTTTGACGGCAGGGATAGTAATATCTTTGTTCTTGCGGGGCTATCGATTGACCATACTATCCGCCATAATACCTTTATTCCGCAGTTTGGTTTCTGGATGGAACATGGGCAGGCGTTAGAAGCGAAATATTATGGCCCAACTGAGATTAATCATTTACTTGCTGAACAAGGGGTTTTCAAGCCACCAGAGACTTTTTTGGAGTATGCAGGTCTTTAGCAGAACAACGATTTTGCTTGATGGTCTCCTTCCTTCGCAGCTGTCTGCTGAGTTTAAAGCTGACCGGATGATTGTGCACAGATAAAGAAAAAATTGTACGCAGTTTTCACCGCCGAGCGGCAAGAGAAGGCCGAAAAGATCTGGGAAGCTCGGGGTCATGATCGCAATGGACGGGACACCAAATCCTTCGGTTTCTAAAGCAAGCATAATACGGCCACTGACATAAAGAGCAGACTTCATTGTAGGAGCCTGCTCTTTTTTTATCTGAAATGTTGATCAGAATTCGACTATTCGTCCGCCTTGGACCTTCAGCAGACTGAGCTCCTTTTTCGCCTCGCCAAAGAGATCAAAGCCCGTTGTGCCGGTAATACCTTTAAAATTTTGTAGTTCTACCAGTTTTCTGCGCAGATCATCGCGGTTACCAAGGCTGGGGTCATCCAGCATCTGCAGGAGCAACGTTGCGACATCAAAGGCCTGGGCTTCAAGGATTGAAGGTTCGTCCCTATATGTCTGACGATAGAGCTCGACAAAGCGTTGGACCTCCGGCTTTTTGCTGTCGGGGAAAAAAGCATCGACAAAAACGGCGTTTTTGAGAAAGCGGCCCGCCCGGCCAATGAGTTCTGGCGAGTTCCAGCCGTTGATCCCGAGCAGGGTGACGTCCTTGATCCCGTAAAACACCAATTGTGGTGCAATTTGGCTGACTCGGTCCGCATAATCTGGAATGAACAGTGCGTGAAAGGGAGCCAGTGGATATTCCAGTTTCGGAACTTCTTCCATGTTTTCCGCTGGTTGAGGAGTTTCCTCTTCCTCCCAGAGTAGTTGTTGAATCTGTTTTCTGAAGTCAGTGCTATCTTCAGGGTAGCTGACAACATCAACTATCTCACCTCCGACTCTTTGCACTTCCGCAATAAATAAATCACTCATCTGCCGGCCAAGACGGTTTTCCGGGTGGAGAATCGAGAAGGAGATATGGTCGGTCTGCATGGCGTAGTCAACTAGCGCTTTTACCTGTTGCTCAGCAGTTAAGGTATCGCGAAAGATGAAATTCCCTATTTCAGGAAGAACCTCGGTTTGCGTAAGGGCCAGCAGCGGCACCATTTCTCGCTGTGCTCGCTGAGCAGCTTCAACCGCAGCTGTTCCCAGCAACGGACCAATGATGCCCATGACTTTGTCGTCATCGGTCAGCCCGCTGACCAGTTGAGCTGTCGAGACCCCTTTAATCGCCGTATCACGATAAATGAAGCGGATCGGTAGGCGGGTTTTATTATGTTCCTGTAGGGCGAGATTCAGCCCTTTTTTTACCAGCTCACCATATGAGGCATAGGGGCCAGTTAAAGGGAGAAGAACTCCGATACTGTCGCGACTGAGCCAGTTGTCGACACTGGTTCTTTGGAGCAAGAGTTCGGCTTCCTGCCAGTAAGGAAAGGTGACAGATGAGGCGAGTAATTTTTCCAGGTGCTGGCGGGCCAATTCTGGTTGCTGTTGAACCAGGGCCCGGCGGGCTAGCTGCAGTCGTGCATCCTGGCCTATTTCCGTGCCTTGCCACATAAAGGCGGCTTCCGCCAGATCAGTATCAGCAATGCGGTTCTGTAAAATATCGTGTGCCTCGCTGAGGAGTGCCGCTGGCTGACGACTAAAAGGTAGTTGCTGTTGCAGGTAGAATAGGGTCAGAAGGAAGCGTTTCTCTTCACGTGAGGATGCTGTTAGCGCTTGATAAAGGATGGTTCTGTCGGCAGAGTTGAGAGGTTCAGCGAGCAGGGGCTGTAAAAGGTTTAAGCCCTCAGCGAAGCGACCAGTTTTGACCAGACTGTCTCCGAGGAGCAGCTCAATCTCAGGGCTGCGTAAAAACTGGGGGATACGTTGTAAATAAAGAATAGCGGCGGAATAATCGCGTTGCTGAATGAAAATCCGCCCGATCAGCGCATAGGCGCGGGCGGATTCTGCGGTATCGGGAGATTGCTGAATAAAGGTGCGTAAAACAGCCAGGGCCTGGTTCAGGTCCCCCGCTTGATACAGTTCCTGACCATAGGCAATTGTAGCGTTGTCTTCTGCCGCCTGGGATGGTGCCGGCAAAGCAATAATCAGAGGTGCAGACAGGGTCCAGAGTAAGGTCAGGTAGATGATCCGCTTCATGCGCACTCCAATAGCTTAACGGGGAAGAATCGATTTAGTCAAACAGTTCCTTGACCTTATCAAAAAAACCCTTCCCTTGGGGATGAATATCTTCGCCACCTTCTTTGGCAAAATCTTCTAACAGTTCGCGCTGACGGCTGTTGAGCTTTGTGGGAACTTCAACCTTCAATACCACGAGCTGGTCGCCGCGCCCATAGCCCTGGAGAGAGACAATCCCTTTTCCGGAGAGTTTGAAGACCTTGCCGGTCTGGGTTCCGGCTGGAATCTTGAGATTGACGCGGCCTTCCAGGGTTGGAACCTCAAGGTCACAACCAAGCGCTGCTTGAACGAAGGAGATCGGAATTTCGCAGATGATGTCCTGCCCATCGCGCTTGAAAAGCGGGTGCTCTTCAACGCTGATGACGACATACAGATCTCCAGCAGGGCCTCCCTGGCTTCCGGCTTCCCCTTCACTGCTCAATTTGAGGCGCGTGCCATTTTCGACGCCTGCGGGGACTTTGAGTGAAAGAGAACGTTTTTGTTTAACCTGGCCGGTACCACGACAATCCGGGCAGGGATTGGTAATGATTTTACCTTCCCCACGACAATCCGGGCAGGGCCGGGTCATGGTAAAGAAGCCCTGTTGGTAACGGACTTGTCCAGCGCCACGGCAGGTGGCACAGTTCTGTGCTTCGGTTCCGGGCCGAGCACCGGATCCCTGGCAGGTTTCACAGGCCTGTTTGCGCGGTAACTGCAGTTTCTTTTCGGTACCGAAAGCAGCCTCTTCAAAACTGATGGTCAGGTTATAGCGTAAGTCATCCCCGCGTTGTCCCCGGCCGCCTCGGCGCGCTCCACCACCAAAGATATCACCAAAGATATCACCAAAGATATCTTCAAAAGGCGCTCCGCCAAAGTCAAATCCGCCACCGGAGAAGCCTCCGGCACCATTGACCGCGGCATGACCGAATTGATCGTAAGTTGCCCTTTTTTGTGAGTCAGAAAGAACCGCATAGGCTTCGGACAGTTCTTTGAATTTATTTTCGGCTTCTTTGTTGCCGGGATTTTTATCCGGGTGGTACTGAATGGCTAATCGGCGGTAGGCTTTTTTGATCTCTGTTTCGCTGGCATTTTTATTGACGCCGAGGATTTCGTAGTAATCACGCTTAGACAAAATAACTATCCTGATCTCAGTTCTGAATCGGTAACGATAAGCTGGGCGAAAGTCATCCAGCTATTGATTTGTTGACCTGTTCAGCTAATAAAAAAGACGCCGACCTATAAAGAGTGTCGGCGTCTGCAATTTTCAAAGGTTATTTTTTTTCGTCGACATCTTCAAATTCGGCATCAACAACATCATCACCAGCGGCATCTGCTGCTGAACCCGTATCACCGCCTTCGGTATTGCCGTCATTCTGGGCCTGAGCGTACATCATTTCAGCCAGTTTGTGAGACGCTTGAGCGAGGGTTTCACTCTTCTGCTTGATCTCTTCAGGATCATCGCCCTCAATCGCTTTTTTCAACGCGTCCAGTGCTTCTTGAATCTGCTGCTTGGTTGCACTGTCGAGTTTTTCGCCATGTTCAGTGAGTGATTTTTCCGTCGTATAGGCCAATCCATCAGCCTGATTCCGCGCTTCAATCAGTTCACGCTTTTGCTTGTCTTCACTGGCATGGGATTCTGCATCCTGAACCATGCGCTTGATTTCCTCTTCCGACAGTCCGCTTGAAGCGGTAATCTGAATAGACTGCTCTTTGCCTGTCCCCAAATCCTTGGCCGAAACATGGAGAATACCATTGGCATCAATGTCAAAAGTGACCTCAATCTGAGGAACACCGCGTGGCGCGGCTGGGATACCGACAAGTTCGAAGTTGCCGATGGTTTTATTATCAGTGGACATCTCCCGCTCGCCCTGAAGGACATGAACCGAAACAGCTGGCTGGTTGTCTGCAGCGGTTGAGAAAACCTGACTCTTTTTGCATGGGACAGTGGTGTTTTTCTCAATCAGCTTGGTCATCACTCCACCTAGGGTTTCAATTCCCAATGACAACGGAGTGACATCCAGTAGCAGGACGTCTTTTACATCACCGGTCAGTACGCCCCCTTGAATAGCAGCGCCGATGGCAACCACTTCATCCGGGTTTACCCCTTTACTGGGGGCTTTGCCGAAGATTTCCTTGACCCGCTCCTGAACGGCAGGCATCCGGGTCATACCACCAACGAGTATGACTTCGTCGATTTCATTGGCAGAAAGACCGGCATCTTTTATCGCGGTCTTGCAGGGACCGATCAGTTGTGCAAGTAAATCACTGCAGATACTTTCGAGCTTTGAACGTGAAAGTTTGATGTTCAGATGTTTTGGGCCTGATTGATCGGCAGTGATGAAAGGGAGGTTAATGTCGGTTTCCATCGATGATGAAAGTTCGCACTTGGCTTTTTCTGCCCCTTCCTTGAGGCGCTGCAAAGCCATTTTGTCGCCGCGCAGATCGATCCCTTGATCTTTTTTGAACTCATCTGCAACGTAATCGATGATGCGCTGGTCAAAATCTTCCCCACCAAGAAAGGTATCACCATTGGTTGACTTGACCTCAAAAACGCCATCACCGAGATCCAGGACAGAAACGTCAAAGGTTCCGCCACCAAGGTCAAAGACCGCGATGGTCATTTCATGCTTTTTGTCGAGACCATAGGCCAGTGACGCTGCTGTCGGCTCGTTGATGATGCGCAGAACGTTCAGACCGGAAATCTTACCGGCATCTTTGGTGGCCTGTCTCTGGGAATCGTTGAAATAGGCAGGTACAGTAATAACAGCATCAGTAACTTTTTCTCCCAGATAATCTTCCGCCGTCTGCTTCATTTTTTGCAGAACCATGGCAGAAATCTCAGGGGAACTGTATTTTTTACCCCGTGCCTCAACCCAGGCATCACCATTTTCCGCTTCAATAATGCTGAAGGGGCTGATTTTCATGTCTTTCTGTACTGCTTCAGAGGTGAATTTTCGACCGATCAGGCGCTTGATGGCGAACAGTGTGTTCTCCGGATTGGTCACCGCTTGGCGTTTTGCCTGCTGACCGACGATCCGCTCACCACTTTCCGTGAATGCGACCATTGATGGTGTCGTTCGAGACCCTTCTGAGTTGGCAATAACGACCGGCTCTCCGCCTTCCATAACGGCAACACAAGAGTTGGTGGTTCCTAGATCAATACCAATAACTTTACCCATAACGTATATCCTCCTAGTGATTTTTTAAAAGTCGTTTTGTTCTTCATCAAGCTCTGTTGTTGTATTCTGATTTTGTTCTTCAGGTTCTGGTGCAAGTGCGGTCGGAGCTTTGGCGACCATGACAAAAGCCGGTCGTAACAGCCGCTCATTGAGCTGATAGCCTTTCTGCATCTGCTGAACTACGGTATTGACCGGATGATCAGCTGACTCCATTTGCCCCATCGCCTGATGTAATGCCGGGTCGAAGGGTTGGCCCATGGCTTCGACAGGCTCAACACCAAAACGGCTGAGAACCTGGCTGAACTGAGTCAGAGTCATTTGTACGCCCTCAAGCAGGCCCTCACCATTTTCAGCCTGATCGGCGTGTTCAATCGCTCTTTCCAGATTGTCCATAACCGGAAGAATTTCGCGTAGGATATTCTCATTGGCAAATTTAGCCAGCTCTTCTTTCTCCCGCTGGGTACGTTTGCGCAGATTTTCCATATCAGCCAGGGTTCGCAGGTATTGTTCCTGCTGCACTTTTATCTTATCAAGTGCCTGAGTCAATTCATTACGAAGTTGCTCTTCCAGCGAAAACTCTTCAGCAGCATTCTTTTCTGCTTGAGTTGTATCGACCTGAGCTGTTTGTTCATTTTCCGGCTCTTGTTGTTCGGTTTTTTTACCCACCTTTTATGTGCTCCTTTTTAATTTTATTCTATTTCCCGCTCCAGAACCCGACTGACCAGTTGGGCTGTAAAGTCAACAATCGGGATTACTTGCGAATAGTCCATACGTACCGGGCCGATGACGCCAAGCGAGCCGATGGCTCCTTTTTTGTTGGAAAAATTGGAGGTGATCAAACTGCAACCTTCAAGGTCGATATGACTGCTGTCACTGCCGATAAAAATTTGTACTCCTTGTGCCAATTGACTGCGATCTAAAAGATCAACGAGAAGCTTTTTGCTTTCCAGCGTCTTGATCAATCGTCTCATCTGCTCCGGGGTTGAAAATTCCGGTTGTTCGAGCATCAATGAGGCCCCGGAGACGTAAACCTGATTTTCAACTTCATCCTGGAGCGCGGCGCACGACAGCTTCAAGGCCTGCTGTTTCATCTGATCGTAAAGAATGCGCTCTTCTTGAAGCTCTTGATTCAGTTTTGTCCGAACTTCCTGAATCGACAGACCGGTTAACTCTGCATTCAGATAATTACTGATTTTTTCAAGCTGCTGAGCGGTCAAGGAGCGATCAGCTTCGATGACCTTATTCTGCACCAGTCCGGTTTCAGAAACATAAATAACCAGCACCCGTCCCTGAGATAAACGGACAAACTCAATCTGGCGAAAAACGGTTGAGGAAAATTTGGGGGCCATAACCAGACCAGTATATTTTGACAGCCCAGACAGAACCCTGCCGACTTCCTGCATGACATCTTCCATCTTCATGCCCTGGAAACGGTAGCTTTTTCGCAAATTCTGTTTCTCGTTGGAATTCAGATCGCGAACATGCAGCAAGGTATCAATGTAGTATTGAAAACCTTTTTCCGTTGGAATGCGGCCAGCAGAGGTGTGTGGTGAACACAGCAGACCCATATCTTCCAGGTCGGCCATGACGTTCCGAACTGATGCCGGTGACAGATTAAAACTGTGCCGGCGACTGATCGCACGACTTCCGACCGGTTCGGCAGAGGCGATGTAGTCCTCGACAATCGCTTCTAGGATATTTTGGCTGCGCTCAGTTAATTGATCCGCCATAAGACGTTCTCCGCAAACGGATAATTTAATTTCGTACCCAATGCTTACCATGTTAGCACTCTCTCTGGATGAGTGCTAATCAGGCACACTAACAATGCCTCGGCGCTTTGTCAAGACTTATGGAGCTCTTAACCAGTGGATTTGGCAGCAGAGTTGTGGATTGGTTAAGTAAAATTAAAGGAAATGACTGATCAGGTGATCGTATAGCAACCAGCCTTCCAGATCAAAATACCATCGCTGATCATCTGATTTTAAATAGGGCTGTGCTTTTCTAAAAGCTTGAGTAAAAAGGTCTTCTGCCCTGAAGCCGAAGCGCTGTTCAAAATACGGCAGGTCGAGCCCATCGCTGGTTCGCAAAGCGAGATAAAGGCATTCCTTCATGGCGCCCTGTTGGTCAAAGGTTTCCAGTAACTGGGACGGATTGATATTTTTGCGCAGTAACTCTTTATAGCGAGCCAAATCAGGTGGAACCTGCCAACGCTCACCCCATGTTTGATCAATAAACTGGTGGGATCCAGCACCTACGGCGAGGCAGGTTGTGCGTTGCCAGTAGGTTTGATTGTGGCGACAGCGGAATCCCGGGCGGGCAAAGTTGGAGATTTCGTAATGCTCGTATCCGGCTTTGATCAGTGTTTCATGCACCAGATGATATTGCTCAGCATACAATCCCTCTTCACAGCTCGATATATCTCCAGATTTCAAGCGCCGGGCAAACTCAGTCCCATCCTCAAAGGTCAGACCATAAATAGAGATATGTTCAGGCTCCAGTCCCAACAATTGCGATAATTCTTGCTCCAGGGCCTGCAGACTCTGACCCGGCAATGCAAACATCAAATCCAGGCTCAGATTGTGAAACCCGGCTTTTCGTGACATGGCAACGCTTTTGCGCGCTTGTTCTGCGATATGGATTCTGCCGAGGAGTTGCAGCTTCTGATCATTGAGGGACTGGATCCCAAGTGACAAGCGGTTTACCCCGGCCTGACGATAAGCTATCAGTTGCTCCAACTGGAGTGTTCCCGGATTGGCTTCGAGGGTTATTTCTGCCTCAGGTTCGATTCCGAATGTGCCGTTAATATCTGTGAGCAGCAGATTTATCTGTTTGGCAGACAAAAGTGAAGGGGTCCCTCCGCCAAAATAAATGGTGGCAAAGGGCGGGTTTTGAGGATGTCCTTTCTTGACAATCAGAATGTCGCGGCGCAAGAGCTCAACATATTCATCAAGCTGTTGCTGCTGCCCGACCTGAGAGAAAAAATCACAATAGGGACATTTTTTACTGCAGAAAGGAATGTGCAGGTAAAGAGAGCTCATCGGCTCCTAAAAAATCCCCTCTGCGTCACAGAGGGGTTTCCGGATCAATTGAAATAAAATAACGACATGACCGCCAGGAATACTACGGCCAGGAAAACGCTAGTGCCAATTTGATAAGCGTGGGTTCTGGTGCGGTGTTCAATCGACTTATTACGCTGTTGAACCAGACTGTCATCCCCCGTTGCTTCTGCAGTCAACTGGACGAGGTGCCTTTGGATACTGCGCGACGGGTCGGAGAAGAAACGATTGAGCAGGCTTGGAATCTTTTGCGCAAAGATGCGGTTACCGAAGTCATTGATGCCGTTGAAAATTTTGTCACAGCCGTAGACAAATAGTTTACCCCCTTTGCGATACAACCAGTCACTATCGATCGAAATAGTTTCTGTTCGCTTCAACAGAGGTAACAGCATAAAGAATGCCAGGGCTGAGAACATCAGCAACTGGAACTGATTGAGGGTGTGCTCAAAAGTGTAGGCATGAAAATCTACCGGATAGGGCAGGATATTGTAGAGCGGTTGCGGGTAGACACCGATGAGTACACAGACAAATGCGAGAAATGCCATCGCCAGCAGCATATGCTTCGGCGGCTCCCCCGGACGCAGACCATTGTCCTTGGCAAAAAAGACGAAGTAGGGAAATTTTATCCCTGCGTGCAGGAAAACCCCTGCTGAAGCGATCTCAAGGATCAACCAGACCCAGAAAAAGCCTTCATGCACCCCGGCCTCAATAATCATCGGCTTGGTAGTATAGCCGGAGAGGAAAGGAAAGCTGGAGATCGCCAGCGCACCAATAGTACCGAAGATCATCGTCAGCGGCATGGTTTTATAGAGGCCGCCGAG
>JAPHSA010000003.1 GCA_026193235.1 Deltaproteobacteria bacterium
ACTACCGATCGCCGCCTGGATCGCCACTTCATATTGTTGGCGCGGGATAAATTCTTTCATTTTTGAAACCAGCTCACGCCCACGGAACTGTGCTTTGTCCTGATGAACAATGAGTGACAAGGCGTCAACAACATCTCCATTGATTAAGACATTCAAGCGGACAAGCTTACTTATCCTGAAATCAAGGTGCTCATAATCCAGGGACGCATAGCCTCGTGTAATCGACTTTAATCTGTCAAAAAAGTCAAGGACGATTTCATTCAAAGGGAGTTCATAGATCACCATAACCCGATTGGCTGTGAGATATTTTATTTCCCTCTGGACTCCGCGTTTTTCAATACAGACTTTCAAAACTGCGCCCACAAACTCATTCGGCACATGAATTGAAGCCAAAACAAAAGGTTCTTCTATCGTCTCGATAAACTGCAACTCGGGAAGCATATTGGCGCTTTCAACATTCAGCACCTCACCCTTTGTTGTGGTGACATGGTAAATAACGGTTGGAGCCGTAGTGATCAGTTCGACACCGAATTCACGCTCCAAACGTTCCTGAATGATTTCCATGTGCAGCAACCCAAGAAAACCACAGCGAAAACCAAAACCCAGAGCCAGCGAATTTTCCGGTTCAAAGGAAAAGGCCGCATCATTCAGGCGCAGCTTTTCCAGAGCATCTCTCAACGCGTCATAGTCCGCGGAGTCAATCGGATAGAGCCCAGAAAAGACCATGGGCTGAACTTCTTGATAGCCCGGGAGCGCCTCCGCTGCCGGATTACGAAAATGGGTGACAGTGTCGCCGATCTTCGCATCTACGACGACTTTGATCCCAGCTATAATAAAACCGACATCACCAGCGGCCAGCTGGGGTAATTCGAGAGGGTGTGGACTGAAAGCCCCAACCTTTTGCACTTCATAGACCCCGCCCGTCGCCATCAGTTTTATTTTTTCACCTTTTTTTACGGTACCCTCGAAGACTCGAACCTGGATAATTACCCCCTGATAAGAGTCATACCAGGAGTCAAAGGTCAGAGCTTTTAAGGGCGCATGAGGGTCGCCCCCGGGAGCGGGGACCCGGCGAACAATAGCTTCGAGGATTTCGTCAATCCCCAACCCTTCCTTGGCACTGGCAAGAATGGCATCGCTGGTATCGATACCGATGATCTCTTCGACTTCTTCCTTGATTCTTTCTGGATCAGCACTTGGCAAATCAATTTTATTGATTACCGGGAAAACTTCCAGATCTTGATCAATCGCCATATAGACATTAGCCAGCGTCTGTGCCTCTACGCCTTGAGCCGCATCCACGACCAGCATAGCGCCCTCACAGGCCGATAAGGAACGGCTGACTTCATAAGAAAAGTCGACATGACCGGGAGTGTCAATCAGATTGAGAATATAGTCCTGGCCATCCTTGGCTTTATAATTGAGTCTGACTGCTTGAGCTTTGATGGTGATTCCGCGTTCCTTCTCAAGTTCCATTTTATCGAGGTACTGATCAGATTTTTCTCTGTCAGTCAGTGCCCCGGTCGCTTCGAGTAAACGATCAGCCAGGGTCGATTTCCCGTGGTCGATATGGGCTATAATGGAGAAGTTACGTATCTGTTTCTGATTCATCTGTTTCCAATTTCACCTAGGTTTAAAAATGATTATGAGTGATGTAATGAGTAAATTTTTAACCTTGAATTATAGGCTTGAAGCCGATTTTTTGTAAAGGATATAAAGATATAGCTGCAGGAAGGTAGTTTTTTCAGGTTGTTTTTGGTGGTCGGAAAAGCGGCCATACTTCAGCAAAAATCATCCCCGCAACAATCAGCGCCCCACCTGCCCAGCCAATTGCTGACAAACGATCACCAGCGAGCCAGATAGAAAAGATAGCGGCAAAAACCGGTTCAAGCGTATAGATGAGAGCGGCCCGAGTCGGAGTTGTCCGATTCTGGAATGTGGTCATGGCCCAAAAAGCGTAAGCGGTTGCAAAAACAGAAGTGATAATAAAGGCAAAAATCAGGGTTCCACTCCAGACCTGTGGCCAGGAGACTGGTTCAAAAATCAGGCTACCGGTGCAGGAAAGAGCGGCCATGGTGGCGATCTGGACAAAGGTCAGCGCTCTGCCGTCATAGCCTTTAGTAAAGGCATCCAACCCGAGAATGTGCAAAGCGACAAAAAAGGAACAGATCACAACCAACAGATCCCCGAAATTGATGGTCCAGGGGGTGTGCCAGGTCAAAAGGAAGAGACCAAATAAAGCAAATGCGACGCCAATTTTAGAGCCAAATGCCGCGGGCTTTTTAAGCAGAGGTCCGGCCAGCAGAGGAACCCAGATGACGCCCAGGCCAGTAAGAAAACCGGCATTCGCAGATGACGTCCGTTCCAGGCCAAAAGTTTGGAACAGGTAAGAGAGGAACAGCAGTGTTCCAAGAAAAATCCCCAGCTTCCAACCGCGACGGTCCAGAGTCGCAAAACCGCTCCTGCCGGCAAGAGCGGCCAATAGAATCGCGGCGAAAGCAAACCGAACCCAGAGAAAAGCCATAACGGGCATTTCGCTGATCGCGTCCTTGACGATCGGAAAGGTTGCTCCCCAAAACAGAGTCACCGATGCCAGAATTAATTCAGCATAAAGCTGCCGTTTATTTATTTTGTGAGTATTTTTCACAGTCATGTAATTTATAATGAAGACCAGCTAGGGACTTGTTAAAAATGAAGGCGCTATGTTATAAGCAGAGTTCTGTTATTACAATGACTTTTTAATTTGATGGAGTCTTTATGGAGCGGTCAGATCGATCTAAGCAGGAGCCCATTGAGGTTATCTGTCCCAAGTGTCGCTATACCGAGATCATCTATCTACCGACTGACGACCTGCCTATCTGTCCTGAATGTAAAATCCGCATGTCAATTTCTGAACTCTTGGATGAAGGAAAATCCTACTAATTCAACTGCCGACTATGTCGGCTCAACTTACCTTAAATGAGTATGGAGGAGAATCGATGAAACATGTGAAATTTGTACTTGCCTGTCTGTTAGCTCTCTGTGTAGTTCTACCCGGCATTGCCACGGCAGACGAGACTCTGGATGAAATTCAGAATCGAGGCACCCTGCGTGTCGGTATGGAGCCAGGCTACATGCCGTTTGAAATGACCAACCAAAAAGGTGAAATCGTCGGCTTCGATGTTGATATGGCTAAGCGTATCGCCAAGGCAATGGGCGTTAAGCTTGAGCTGGTAAGTACCGCATGGGACGGCATCATTCCCGGCCTGATCACTAAAAAATATGACATGATCATGTCCGGCATGACATTGACCCAGGAAAGAAACATGAAGGTCAGTTTCGCCACTCCTTATATTGTCGTCGGCCAAAGTATTCTGCTCAAAAAAGAATATGCAGCAGATGTCAAATCCTATAAGGATTTGAACAATAAAAAATACAAGATCGCTTCTAAATTAGGAACAACCGGCGAGCAAGCCGTCAAGCGGATGATTCCGAATGCCTCCTACATCTCCTTTGAGACCGAGCAGGAAGGTGTCATGGATCTGATCAATGGCAAGATTGATGCTTTCGTTTACGACCTGCCCTTCATGGCGATTGCCAATGCACAGAAAAACAATGGCAGTCTGGTATTCCTTGATGAGCCGTTCACCTATGAGCCACTGTCCTGGGCTATTCGCCAGGGCAACCACGACCTGCTGAACTGGTTGAACAACTTCATGAACCAGGTGAAGAGCGATGGAACCTACGACAAGATTTACGCTAAGTGGTTCCTGAGTGATGAGTGGTTGAAGCAAGTTCAGAACTAGGAAATTGAACTGATAACGGGGGGTGCTAATTTAAAGCACTCCCCGTTATTTTTTGCATTTTGGAATCTATCCGTGAATACAGAACTTAAAAATTGGCTATGGAGATCACTGACTCTGCTGATTTTATTCAGTATGGGTGCCGGGCTCTGGGTAGCAACAAAAAAAATTGATTATACCTGGCGTTGGAATCGGGTACCGCAATATTTTGTCTATCACAATGAAGACATAAAAACGGTTCCGTTCGATGGACGCGTCACGACAATTGATAAGATCGGCGAGACATCTAAAATTACCATTCTCAGTGAAAATGATGAGCTTCAGAGCTTTATTGTTGATGTTGGTACTGAGAGGGTTGTTGTTGATGAAGATCTCTTTGCCGGCGACTCGATTGGATCGACTTTTAGCTGGAGGGTCGGCCCTCTGCTTCATGGTCTCTGGGTTACCCTCTGGTTGTCTGCTGCTTCAAGTGTCATTGGGCTAATCATCGGTTTGGTCACAGGGCTCTGCCGCGTTTCCAACAACATCACCTTACGACAATTATCAGTCTTCTATATTGAAATTATCCGTGGCACGCCGCTTCTGGTTCAGATTTTTATCTTCTATTTTTTCCTGGGGACGGTGCTTGATATCAGCAGGATTGTTGCCGGAATCAGCGCCCTGGCTATTTTTGCCGGAGCCTATGTCGCAGAAATTATTCGTGCAGGAATCCAATCTATCCCCAAGGGGCAGATGGAAGCCGCACGTTCTCTCGGCATGAACGTTCCCCAGGCGATGGTTTATATTATCTTGCCACAGGCATTTAAACGGACCCTGCCCCCATTGGCAGGTCAGTTCATCAGCCTGATAAAAGACTCTTCGCTGGTTTCGGTCATTGCTATCACTGATTTGACCAAAAGTGGGCGCGAGGTTATTACCTCAACCTTTGCCACGTTTGAGATCTGGTTTATTGTCGCGTTACTTTATTTGTTGTTAACATCAGTCTTATCGCAAGTCATTGCATGGGTTGAGCGGAGGCTAGCAGTCAGTGATTAAAACAGTCGATTTGAAAAAAACTTTTGTCGGTCGTGGACAGACTGTACATGCTGTTGACGGCGTCACCGCTCATATTAAGGAGGGTGAAGTTGTCGTTATTATCGGCCCTTCCGGCTCAGGGAAATCAACTTATCTGCGCTGTTTGAATGGGCTCGAAACCTTGACCTCGGGGCATATCCATGTTGATGGTGTAGACTTGGCAGATCGCAAAACTGATCTGAATAAGGTGCGCCGTGAAGTTGGGATGGTCTTTCAACAGTTCAACCTGTTTCCTCACAAGACGGTTCTCGAAAATCTGGTTCTTGCTCAAACAGTGGTGCGAAAACGCAGTCAAGCAGAAGCAGAGATTAAAGGTCGTGAACTGTTGAAAAAAGTCGGTATACCGGAAAAAGAAAAAGAGTACCCTATACGTCTTTCCGGCGGCCAGCAACAGCGTGTTGCCATAGCCCGTGCTTTGGCAATGGATCCCAAAGTGATGTTGTTCGATGAACCGACCAGTGCTCTTGATCCGGAAATGGTCGGTGAGGTTCTTGAGGTCATGAAACAACTCGCTCGCGAAGGCATGACTATGGTCGTCGTGACTCACGAAATGGGTTTTGCCCGTGAAGTTGCCGATAGAGTGCTGTTTATGGATTTTGGAAAGTTGGTTGAGGAAGGCACACCAGAGCATTTCTTCAACGAGCCGAAGGAAGAACGCGCTAAATTGTTCCTCAGGCAGGTTTTATAAAGTTATCAATCAAGAAATTTAAGGGCGCTCTTGAGCGCCCTTTTTTATTGAAAAAATACATGAGAAAAACAGCTTTCAACAGTCATAGCATGAAACATGGCGCTGCTGCCGCCTGGCCGATCTGCCTCGGATATTTTCCCATTGGATTAGCGCTGGGAGTTCTTGCTCAACAGGCCGGACTTTCCTGGTGGGCCGTCGCACTGATGTCCGTTCTGGTTTTTGCTGGTAGTGCTCAATTTATCTGCGTCGCGATGCTCGCCGCTGGAGCCTCGCCCTCAGCGATCATCTTTACCACCTTCATTGTTAACCTGCGACATACGCTGATGAGTTCAGCCTTAGCTGTTTATCTTGTTGGCGTTCCGCGTAAATTTCTGGCATTTTTCGCATATGGAATTACAGACGAAAGCTTTGCCGTTAACATGGCGCGGTTCAGAGATGGTAACTGGGATCGTTGGCATGCACTGGTGGTTAACCAGCTGTCAAACTCCGCCTGGATCATAGCGACAATTGCAGGGACCCTGGTGGGCCAATTTGTTCCACAGGGGGCTTTTGGAATCGATTATGCGCTGACCGGCATGTTTATCTGTCTGCTGGTTTTTCAACTCCAGGGGCGCATCTACCTTATTACCGGCCTCCTTGCTGGCTTTATTGCAGTGATCTGGTATCTTCTCATTCCAGGGGACTCCTATATTGTCGGAGCATCCGTTGTGTCTGCCACACTCGGTTACTTGCTCAAATGTCGCTATCGGAGGAGTCAGTGAACTTTTCCGACTATCTGTTTCTCTTTGCCGGGATGGGTGCGGTAACATATTTCCCCCGTGCTCTCCCGCTGCTCTATTTGGCCCATAAAAAACTGCCTCAAGGGCTCATTGACTGGCTGGGGTTAATCCCAGTTGCCGTTTTGAGCGCACTGCTCGCGCCTTCATTGTTCACCGATGCTACGGAACGAAGTTTATCTTTCGGTAAAACTGAATTGCTCGTCGCAATTCCAACATTGATATTTGCACTTAAAACCCGTAGCCTTGGAGGAACAGTATTGCTCGGAATGCTGCTCTATTGGCTGGCAGGAATTTTTATTTAGACTGGAGCTACGAATGTCTTTAACAGGAAAACAAGCACGTTATTTGCGTGGTTTAGGCCATCATTTGAAGCCGGTAGTCATGATTGGCAAAGAAGAAGTCAATGCTGCCGTGATTGCCGCAACCGATGAGGCACTGGAAATCCATGAGTTGATCAAAATCAAGTTACAGGAGGGTTGCCCTGGTGATCGCAAGAGTGTTGCAGCAGAATTAGCTAAGGTGACAAAATCAAGCGTTGCCCAGGTTCTGGGTAAAAATATTTTGCTCTACCGCATGTCACAAGAAAAAAAAATCACCCTCCCCTGAAGGCCTGTCATGTTTCAATTTGACCTTTCTCTGGAACCATTAACTTACCAGGAGCTTCAAGCTGAATTGGAAGTTCTCAAGGGACTAAGAAAAAACCAGATTAAATACTCATGTATTTCTGACGTACTGCATGCGTTTGTCTTTATTGGCCTCTATTTCAGCCATTTTCTCGGGGGCTATTCCGTTCTGGTTGCTGTTGCCATAAGTACCGTTTTCGCAATCATCCTGGCGACAGTAACGCGTAAGACGCTACAGCTGGGTGACCGTATAGCCATTGCTGCTATTGCTCTGGGGACAACCATCGCGACTGGAATAATCCTCAACATTATGTTGAATGAAGAAAGCATAGGAAGCCTGGTAGCCGGACTGACAGCCGGTTCTATTGTGATCGTCGGGGCAACCCTGGGACGGAGAATCAAGCAGGTCATGGTTGCGATAGAAGAGTTTAAACCGATTGCCGAAGATGATCATGCACGGCAGGAATTGATGGCTTTATGTCGCAAACATCCAAAACTGGATGACTATCGTGAGCTTGCTGTACAAAACTTACGCCCTCATCTTACCTATGGAGAACTTTCGGCAATGCGGGCCTGGTCAAGTCATCAAGCCCTTTCGAACGGTTCATAAAGGCGCTTGTACTCATCCTGAGCGTAACGATCTGTCATACTGGCGATGTAATCACAAATCACCCTTTCAGTCCCGTATAATTCAAACCTTTTTTGATGCCGTTCGGGAAGCAAGGTCGGATTTTCTAAATAGTTTTCGAATAGCAGCGTTAAAAAACGCTCCGCTTTGACCCGCATGCGTTCAACTTTGTAATGGCGATAGAGGTGCTTGTAGAGAAATGTTTTCAACTGTTTGTTTAATTCTTTCATTTCCGCGCTTAAATGAACAAGGTTATCACTATGATTACGCACATCTGCGCATGAAATGATTTTATGCTGCAGAAGATTCTCCACTGTTGTAGCAACCAGATCGTGAATCAGCTCGCCGATCAAATAACTGATGGTCTGAAGAATATGCCGTTTTTCATCCAGTCCGGGAAATTTCTGACCAACGCTGACATAGGTCTGCTGCCAAAGCTCAACACTGGCAAGATCATTCAGTTTGATGTAGCCCGCCTTTAGACCATCATCGATATCGTGATTGTTGTAAGCAATTTCATCAGCAAGATCGATGATCTGTGCTTCTAGAGTTGCCTTCTTTGTCGGTTCGTAAGGCATAACCGCTTTGTTACTGGCACGATCATAATCAGAGGTATGTTTAATAATCCCTTCCCTGGTCTCCCAACTGAGGTTGAGGCCATCAAATCCGGGGTAGCGCTGCTCAAGTATCTCAACGATGCGTAATGATTGCTGGTTATGTTCAAAGCCACCAGAGTTTTTCATCAACCGGCTGAGAACCGATTCACCGGTATGGCCAAAAGGTGTGTGGCCCAGGTCGTGAGATAAAGCCAAAGCTTCAACCAGATCTTCATTTAAATTTAGCTTGCGGGCAATCCCTCGAGCTATTTGAGCAACTTCCAGCGAGTGCGTTAACCTTGTCCGGTAGTAATCACCCTCATGGTTAACGAAAACCTGGGTTTTATATTCCAGCCGTCGAAATGCCGCACAATGAATAATGCGATCCCTGTCCCGTTCATAAACTGGCCGGTCATCTTTATAGGGTTCGTCATGTTGCCGACCGCGACTCTGGTCGCTGCGTGCGGCGTAACTGGCAAGGGTGTTTTTTTTCATTTGTCGTCTCCCTGTGAAGTTCTTTCTAATCCACTGCCAGACTATAACGACTATGAGTCACAATATGTCACAGACGATTTAATTTCTGAGTAAGAGCCGGCCGCCAAGGAGCATCAAAAGCGATCCAAGAATACCGTTGAGTATTGGTTGAAAACGTAAAAAACGCTCCTGTACACGTTTCTCTGAAATCATCAGAGAAATGACCCCATACCAGAGCAGAGAAATAAAAAACATGCTGGCACAAAGAAATATTTTTGCCCACAGGGGGAAGTCCGGTTTGACAACCAGAGTAAACAAACTGAAATAAAACGCCCAGGCTTTTGGATTGGTCAGGTTGGTCACCAGGCCATGTAAAAAGGCTGAGAAGCGGCCAGAGCTTCTCAGTTGACCGTTCTGATTGTTGAGATGGGGAGCTGGTGAGTTGACCTGTCTCATCATACTTAAACCCAGGTAAATGAGATATCCCCCACCCAGGAATTTGACGAGCAGTGAAAAGTAAGGTAACGAATTTATGATCAAAATCAGACCTAACAGGCCGGCAAAGGCAAACAAACCGCTTCCCGTTGCAACGCCGATTGCTGCGTAGGTTCCATCCTGTCTGGATTTATTCAAGGAGGTGTTAACGACGAGGATAAAGTTTGGTCCCGGGCTGACGATCGCCATGCTGAAAACAAAAAGCACCGAAAATATATTCAGCCACACCTGATCCATTTTAAATATTCCTTGATGTTAAAGGGAGTAATTTGATAAGTAACGAGCGTTCCCTCATTGGCTCAATCTTCCGAGGTAGTTTAGCGCATGCGAATCATTAGTGGAATAGCTCGCGGGAGGCAACTGGCTACTTTTCCTGGTCAGGACATCAGACCGACACCTGACCGGGTTCGTGAAGCCCTATTCAGCCTCTTGACCAGTCGTTTCGGAAGCTTGAGTCAGCTTAAAGTGCTGGAGCTGTTTGCCGGAAGTGGCGCACAGGCGCTGGAGGCCATCAGCCGTGGAGCGCAATCAGCAATACTGGTCGATTCCGGTAAGATCGCAGCGGCAACGATATGCGAGAATATTAAACGTTGCCATTTCGAACAGATGACAGAGTTTATCAGACAAGACGTTTATCGGGCATTGCCGGGCTTGGTCGATTCTGGACCTTTTGATCTCATTCTTCTTGATCCGCCCTACCGGGAAAATCACATTCCTCAAGTCATTGAAAAGATTGAATCCTTGAATCTGCTCGCTAAAAATGGAATACTTTGTGCTGAATCAGCAAAAAACGAAGAATTTAACGATCTGGGCTCAATGACTTTATTACGAAGCAAAGTCTACGGAACAACCCGTATTCATCTATATGGCCAGCTAAAGGATTGAAATGAATCGACATATTGCAATTTATCCCGGCTCTTTTGATCCTTTTACCAACGGCCACATGGATATTGTCCATCGCGGGCTGGAAATCTTTGACACCGTCATCATTGCCGTTGCCAGCAATTCAGAAAAAAACAGTCTATTTTCAGTTGTTGAGCGAGTTGACATGATCACCAGGCTGACCGACCATAACCCGCGTTTGCAAGTTGAAACATTTGATGGGTTGTTGGTCGACTATGTTGTTGAAAGAAAGGCCCGGGTCATTCTACGCGGCTTAAGAGCTGTGACCGACTTTGAATTTGAGTTCCAATTGGCGCAGATGAACCACACTGTCTGTCCTCAAGTTGAAACCCTCTTTATGATGACTTCACCTAAATTTGCCTACCTGAGTTCATCTATCGTTAAGGAGGTGGGTCGTTTGGGAGGCGATATCAGTCAATTCGTTCCTCCCCTGGTCAGAGAAGATCTTCAGAAAAAATTCACTGGGCCCTGAGCGCTGGCCAGCAATACTGGTGCCTGACTCTTGCTCGCCTTGATCTAGAGTAGTTACTGCCTTTTTAGTCCTGCTAAAAAATCCGTTCCCAGTGAAGTCCATCAGACACAGACAAACGCCGTGAAACAATTCATCCAATAGGTTAGGAACTGCTACAAAACGCCCATGAATCTATGGGTTTGCGGAACAACTCTGACGTTCTTGTGGATCTCTGAAATAACGCCCTGCATGTGCAGCAAACGACTGGTGGATACACCAACTTTATCATCAAAAGTGACCGGCTGAAGAATAAGAGAAATATCCTTCGCCACGCCACGAACAAGATCCGCAGAAAGCTGCAATTCAAGATCCGGCGTGTTTTCACCAACAACCAGTTTTACATAGCAGTGTTTCTTATTAGCAATCTCCAGAAAACGCCTGTGAGTTTCCCAATCGGTCCGTTCACCAGTCTGAGAGTGCAGCTTAATATCCATGGCGACCCAATCCAGATATCCGATCAGCGATTCCAATTGATCAGGTAAGCTGCCATTTGTTTCGAGATGGATCGGCAACAGCGCTTTCAATCCGGGCAGCCATGTGGCTAAGAGATTTTCATGGAGCAGCGGTTCACCACCGGTGATGCTGATCGAATGATGCGCACCTGGAAGTTGCTCTTTCCAGCCCGATAAAAGCTCTGTTACCTTTTTTAGCGTCACAGGATTCCGCCAATCAGCCATATTGGCGGTCCCGGGTTTTTTCTCAACCTTACAGGTTGCTGTGCTGGTGAAATCGGTATCGCAGTAATGACAGTTCAGGTTGCACTCCGGAAAACGCAGAAATATCTGACGATAACCGACCAGTAGCCCCTCACCCTGAATAGAGGAGAAAATTTCAATCAGATCAGCTTTGGGTATAGCTTGCATACGCGTTATCCGATTCCCAGACAGTGATTTTTTCCATGGTAACCTCATACTCAGCCAGGCTTTTGAGGAGTCGATCAAAAATAAATTTTGCGATATGTTCCGACGAGGGGCTGATTCCTTTGAACGCCTCCAGATCATTGAGGTATTTGTGATCCAGATAATTCATGATTTCTTTTGTGTGTTTTTTCAATATTTTAAAATCGATTCCCAATCCGGATTTATCAAGATTTTCAGTACTGACCGTGGCTTCAACCTTCCAGTTATGGCCATGAAGGTTTTCACAGTCGCCCTGATAATTCAACAGATTATGAGCCGCAGCAAAGTGGGTTTGGATGGTCAGGTGATACATTACTTCTCCTATAATTGTTTTATATCAATTAGGTTTCGTCTGTTTCCAATTGAGCCGCGCTGGGGCCCTTGATCGAATATTCCTCATTGGACCAGCGTCCGAGATCGGCCAGGCGGCATCTCTCCGAACAGAAAGGCTTTGACGGATTGTCCTGCCAAAAAGTTTTTATTCCGCACCTCGGGCAGTTAATCTCTATATTTTCCATAGGCTCAGTATAAGGCTTATCGCTTTTCAAGGAAACTCATAAGAGTAGAAAATTGCAGTAAATATTAAGCGTAAGATTTCAATCCTAGCTACGGAAAAGGAGGAATTGGCTTCTATGCCTCAAATCAAAGGAGAAATCAGTTTCTGCCTAAAAGCTTCCATCGATATGGATGCTACCCGGAAATTCACTTTAGATGGCGCCTTCCAGAGGTTTTTAAATACCAGCCTAAGTTTGGTGAATAGGGCCATAAGATTTTAACAATATAAAAGCCCGGCCAGTTTGGGCGGGCTTTTATATTGTTTGCAGGAAAAGCTTTCGCACAAAGGAAAGCTCTTACCTGTTCATTCAAAATAGCTGAAACTATCTGAATTCGACTCGACGATTCTGTTTCCAGGCCATTTCAGTATGACCGGTACTTGCCGGGCGTTCCTCCCCGTAGCTGATGCTAGCAAGGCGTTCCGGAGCAACGCCTTGCTCGGCAAGGAAGTTTTTAGCCGCTAGTGCACGCCTTTCGCCGAGCGCCAGATTATATTCATCAGAACCGCGTTCGTCACAGTGGCCTTCTATAATCGCTTTCACCTCGGGATTTCTCAGCAACCATTCAGCATTATTTTTCAGAAGTGCCTGTGCGTTCGCTGTCAAAGCATAGGAATCGTAATCGAACAAGACGGTTTCCATTCCTTTATCAGCAAGACTGTGAAGTATCTCAGTCGCCTGAGGCGCAATCGGTTTGTTTTCAACAACGGCAGTTGTTGTAATGGGTGCCGCGACAACTGCTTCTTTTGCAGCCGGAGCGGTAGGAGCTTCTACATTGGGAATGGTTTTTTTTGCACAGCCGCTGCAAATCAGTAACGCGAACAACAAGCTTGGTACCAGGTAAGAACGGTTCATAATGACTCCTTTAAAAGAATTCTTTCCATTTATCCCCCCCGCTTTTGCCAACCGGGCGATCCCGGCTCAATCACAACATCTTTTACATACTTATCCCGCCGGCAGAAAATCGATCGGATATTTAAAAGTAATCGCCGGCACGCCTTCCTTGGCACCGAAATTAAACCTCTTGACCCGGGCGATGACCTTGGTCACAAGTTCAGGCGATGTCAGGTCGGTCGATCCAACCTTCTCACACAGGGACACTTCCCCTCCCGGCTCTATGGTCAGCCGGAGCAGCAATTTCCCACGCAGGGTTGGGTTTTTACGCAGCTCCTTGTTGTAGATACGATAGAGTGTCGCCTTGTAGCGGTCGAAAACGATCTGGATCTCCTCGTCAGTCCGGGCCGGACCCATACCATCGCTCAGGGGTCGCCCGGCCTCTTCTGTCAGCCCGGCAATGGCACTTTCGACTTTTCCAGTCCCGACCCCGCCAATTTGACCGGCGTTTCCGTAACCACTCCCCC
>JAPHSA010000136.1 GCA_026193235.1 Deltaproteobacteria bacterium
AAAACCACAGAGCCTGGTGCAGCAGACTCTTGTTGATTTGATCAAGGTTATTGGTCAAAAGAATTCAACAGCAGTGAGCCAAGATGATATTAATCTTCAACTCAATAATCTCGCTCAGCAACTCGAGTCAACAGAGCTTAAGGGAGAACAGGTTCTGGCAGGCATTGATCTTTCGACACTCGTCGCTGGATTAGATTCTTTTATCAACGCTGATGGTGGAGAAGAGCAAATCACCCAACTGGTGGCCGAATTGGAAGAGCAGGTTAGCAATGAAACCGGCCTGCTGAAAAACGCTGAAATGATGGTGACTGCTGGGATAGGTGCTGAGCAGATTACTCAACAGATGAATAGGCCTACGCTGAAGGTAGAAACTTTGGCACAAGCCAGGGGAATTCTACAAAGCGCCATTGCTGCCGCCACGACAAAGAACACAATGGTGGCAGAGGATTCCTTGGCCGAGGAAGCACCCGTTGCAACTGGACTCTTAACTGCCGACGCAGGTGGAGAGGAAATCGATCCACGCTTTTCTCGTTTGCTCCAGGGCAGAACGGAAAATAGCCTGGTTCAGCCGAGTAAGTCGCTAAATGAGCAGCTGCAGCAATTGAATCCCAAACAGCAGCAAGGGGTTGAGCAGAAGCCAGCTGATTCTGCCACTCGGATTCTTTCTGATGATCAAGGTGAATTAAAGGCGATTTTTTCCGAACAACAGCAGAGCACAACAGTGAAGCAGATGGTCGATAACTTTGCTCATCATGCCCAGCGGAATATGAATCCATTGGGACACCAACCTACACCGGGCATTCAGAGCAATAATGTGAATCTGCAGACGCCAACGGTCCAACTGCCCAGTGGCATGCAAATGCCAGAAGGTCAAATTCTTGACCAGGTTGTAACGCAGATTTCCGGCAGTTTTAACGGTGAATCAGGACGCATGGTTCTGAGGCTGCAACCAGCTGAATTAGGGTCGTTAAAGCTGGAGTTGATGGTTGAGGGTGATCGTGTCCGTGCCAATGTTCATGCCCAGAGCTTGCAGGTTCAAGAGGTGATTGAACGTAACCTCCCGCAATTACGCAACGCTTTAGCTGAGCAGGGACTGAAAATTGATCAGTTTCAGGTCAACATTGATCAACGTCAACAGGCTGGACAGTTTGAAAATCTCGCCCAACAACAGCAACAGCAGAGGTTCTCACAGCAGCACTCCTGGCACCAGGAGCAGGAGCAGGAAGAACAGATGATTCCCTTAGCCCACCTGATGCAGAATGGTGGCGGAGGAATCAATCTCCACGTTTAACAGCAATTAGAAAGAAAGGAGATGTAGAAGATGTCAGCAATCAGTGGAATCGATACTGGCTACACCTTACCCACGATAACACCGAGTTCTAGTGGTGTTTCTATGGGTAAGGAAGATTTTCTCTTGTTACTGGTCGCTCAGTTGCAAAACCAGGATCCGATGAATCCAGCGGATGCAACGGAGTTCACCTCGCAGCTGGCTGAGTTCAGTTCATTGGAACAGCTGGAGAATGCCAATAAGAGTCTGGAAGGTCTCGCTGCAATGAGCAGTGAAATGGAACGGATGTCAGCGCTCGGCTTGATCGGACAGGATGTTGTTGCCCAGACGGATCAATTCCATTTCAGTGGTGACCCATTACAACTCGGATATCGCCTCGAAACTCCAGCGGATGATGTCAAGCTCTATGTTCTGAGCCAAACTGGATCAACCTTAGCCACTGTCTCAGCTCAGGAAACAGATCCTGGACAGTATTTTATCAATTGGGATGGGCTCAGCGATCTCGGCATGCCACTCGAACCCGGCGACTATTCTTTGGTCATCAGGGCGGTTGATGAAGATGACCGCCTTATCCAGACCGAGAGTTTAATTAAGGGGCGAGTTGAGGCAGTTGACATGAGTGGGATTGCCGCTCAATTGGAAACCAATTCCGGTATTTTTTCCATGAATAAGATAGAGAAGGTCGGAGCAGCATTATGACTGACCAAATAACTATCACCCCACAACCAATTACCCCGGCTCGCCCGCAAATCCCGGCTCGGAATAGACAGTCCGATCCACTCAGGGGGGGTGGAAGTTTCGATCAGTTATTACAGAACAAGATTGAGCAGGGTGGGGTCAAATTTTCCAAACATGCAACTGATCGGATGCAGAGTCGTGGTATCAACTTTAGTTCCAACCAGATGCAGCGATTGGTATCAGCTGTTTCTCAAGTCAACGCCAAAGGTGGACGAGAATCTCTGGTGATGCTTGATAATACGGCACTGGTGGTGAGTGTCAAAAATGAGACTGTGGTCACCGTTGTTGATCGGGAACAACTGAAAAATAACGTATTTACCAATATTGATAGCGCAGTGATTGCCTAACCGAACCGGTCCTCTTTGAGGAGGTTCGCAAGCCGCCGACTGATTGACGCGGCTTCCAAACAGGAGAGATAAAATGGGAGTATCTAGTGCTTTATATAGTGGAGTCAGCGGACTCAATGCAAATGCTAACGCGATGAGCGTTCTCGGTGATAATCTTGCGAACGCCAACACCGTCGGCTTTAAATCGAGCCGGACGATTTTCGGCGATTTGCTATCGAGTCAGGTTTCTGGCTCTGGCGGAACTTCTCAGGTTGGTCGGGGTGTCGGTCTGTCGACCGTAGACACTATCTTCAGCCAGGGAACCTTCGAAAATACCGAAACCAATACTGATTTGGCGGTTGAGGGGGCTGGATTTTTTATCGTCAGTGACCCATCAACCGGTAATGCGTCCAACAACTATACTCGGGCCGGAGCATTTCGCTTTAATGCCGAGGGGTTTCTGGTCAACCCTGAAGGGTACAATATTATGGGGTACCAGCTGGATGTTAATGGCAATACGGTTGGTGATCTGACCCCGGTCTGGGCCAATACCCAATCGTTTACCCCGGCAGGGCCAACAACAAATATTAATTTGAGTACCAACCTTGATTCTGATTCTATCGCAATAGCTGCTGGGTTTGATCCTTTGGATCCCGCAGGGAGCTCAAATTATGCGACCTCAATCCAGGTTTTTGACAGCTTAGGCAGTACCCACTTGATGACGACCTATTTTACTAAAACAGCCGACCAAGCATGGGATTGGAATACCGTGGTCGATGGTGGAGAAGTTACTGGTGGCACCTCTGGCGTCTTGGAAATCGTTGGCAGTGGAGCGCTGGTTTTCGATGCCAGTGGAGACTTGATTACTATCGATGGAGTTGATCTTTACACTGTCCCTGGCGATACAAGCAGCGATCCTGTTTTTCCAAGACCCACCGCAACAACAACTGCCGGAACTTTGGATTGGATTAATGGTGCAATTCAGACCCAGCAGGTTTCCATCGACATGCAAACCAGTCAATATGCAAGCCCCTCAGTGGTTGTGTCGCAGGAGCAGGATGGGTTCGGTACTGGTACTCTGGTTAAATTGAGTGTTGACGAACTTGGTAACGTAATCGGTAATTTTTCTAATGGAACACCACGTGAATTGATGCGTATTCCTTTGGCAAAATTCACCAACCCCAGTGCCCTAAACAAAATTGGTAGTAATATGTATGCCCAGAGCACCAGCTCCGGTGTCCCGGTTATTGGTACGGTCGGATCGGGAGTTGGTAACATCTTTACCAATGCCCTGGAGCTTTCGAACGTTGATATGGCTCAGGAGTTCGTCAAAATGATTACCACTCAGCGGGGCTTTTCAGCGAACTCGAAAACAATAACAACGACCGATGAGATGTTGGCGGAAGTGATCAACCTGAAGCGCTAACAACCGGCGCTGAACAATAGGTCAAAATCATGACATGAAAAAGAATGCCGCCCTGAGAATCAGAGGCGGCTTTCTTTTTATCGGAAACTGCATCTGTAGTGGCATCTTAAGTCATTGAAATTAAAGGGCTAGAATTTAGTTGGAGTTTTTTATTAAAGTGGCACGCAACCTGCTAAAGAGTTAGTCGGAACTAAGTTTATTTGTCGAGAGTCATAAAACCAGCGAGTTTTTCATCTGGATGGACTGGATAGGAACGGGATAGAGGACAATTATGGATCTAGCAACAGTTATCGGTTTGCTTGCAGCATTCGGCCTGATGGTCAGTGCCATAATGCAGGGCAGTTCGCTGCTGATCTTTATCGATATTGCTTCTATGACAATTGTCATCGGCGGTACGATCGGTACTGCTTTGGTGCATTTCCCCTTTGGCGACATTCTCGGCGCTTTCAAAGTTGCTCGACATGCTTTTTTCCATAAAGCCCATTCTCCCGTTGATACCATTGAAAAGCTTATCACCTATGCAGGTAAAGCAAGAAAAGAGGGAATTCTTTCTCTCCAATCGGTGATGAATGAAATAGAGGATGAGTTTTTCCTCAAGGGCTTACAGATGGCAGTCGATGGTCAGGAGCCGGGAGCGCTCAAAGATATGCTGGAGAAAGAGATCGAATATGTCATGGAGCGCCATGAAAAGGGTGCTGAGATCTTTGCAACATTTGCCGCCTACTCCCCGGCCATGGGGATGATCGGAACTCTGATCGGGCTGGTGCAGATGCTGCAGAACATGAATGATCCCTCATCCATTGGCCCGGCGATGGCGGTCGCGTTGTTGACCACATTTTATGGTGCCGTTATTGCGAATGTTATCGCGACACCGATCTCCGGAAAGTTGAAGCTGCGCTCTGCCAGCGAAGTGTTGAATAAAACGCTGGTTACGGAGGGGATGAAGGCGATTCTCGAAGGTGAAAACCCAAGGTTGATGGAACAACGTCTGCACGCTTTTGTTGCTCCCAAAGAGCGCCAGAGTAACTTCGGTTAGCAGGAAGCGATCATGGAAAAAAAACACAAATGTCCACCAAAAGGAGCACCCATGTGGATGGTCACCTTCAGCGATATGGTGACACTGCTCCTGACATTCTTTGTGCTGATGTTATCAATGGCAAGTATGGATAAGGTTAAATTCGACCAGGCCAGTGATTCACTTGCCGGGGCCTTCGGGGTTTTGGGCAGCAGCGATAAGACGGAAGTCAGTTCTCCCAAGGTTGTGTCATTTTCCCCGGTCAACGACGATTTTACGGCGCAGGTCTATCGTCGTTTACGTACAAAACTGCGTGAACTGAAACTGAACAAAGAAGTTAAGCTGGTGAAAGATCGCGGCGCGGTGGTATTGCGGGTGGATGAAGCGATTCTCTTCGAATCCAACCAAACCCGACTGCAGCCGGAGTCTGATCCAATCTTGCGTAAGGTTGCGGAACTGGTGCGGCCATTACCATTAAATGTAAAAATTGAGGGGCACACGGATGATCGTGGCGATGAACTGGCCAACTGGGACCTCTCCGTTGCCCGGTCGATTGCAGTACTGCGCTTCATGGCGGCCAACCAGCTGATCCCTTTAACGCGGATGTCAGCGACAGGATATGGCTCACAAAAGCCCCTGTTTCCTAATGCCAGTGATCGCGAACGAGCCTTAAACCGGCGGGTGGAGTTTGTCCTGGAAAGTCAGGGTGATCCGAATCAGGACCTGCCTTATCTGCTGGATGCAAAAGAACAGTCTCCATTTTGAAAAGTAGCAGCAATAACGTTAAAACTTCTGTAGTGCACAAGGAAGGGAAAATCGATGGCTAAAGATGCAGCGGAAAAACCCGGCGAAGGCGGCGGATCAAAAAAGAAGCTGATAATTATCATTGCTGCAGTTCTGGTTGTGCTGATCGGCGCCGGGGTTGGTGCTTTTCTGTTTCTGGGCGGGGAAGATGAAAAGATCTCCCCTGAAGAGGAACAGGCAGAGTTGGCGAAACAGGCAAATCAGGTGGGGCCGATGGTCAATATTGACAGTTTTATCGTCAATATTCTTGATGATCAGGAAAGTCGCTATCTTAAGGCAGCAATTACACTTGAAGTCAGCAGTGAAGAGGCGTCGATGGAGCTTAACGCACGGATGCCCCAGATAAAGGATGCCATTTTACTGCTGGTTGGCAATAAAACCTTCAACGAGCTGAATGATCTTCAAGGAAAAATTCAATTACGGGCAGAGCTAATTAATAAGGTCAATAGTATTCTGCAAAAAGGCAAGGTCAAACGGATTTACTTCACTGATTTCGTTGTCCAATAGAGGCTGATTGCGTGGAAAAGATACTCAGCAAAGATGAGATTGCCGACCTGCTTTCGGCTGTCAGACATGGCGAAATAGATGTCGAGTCCGTTGGCGCCGAAGCTGGTGCAGAGGCGGGTGCCAAGGGCGCTGCTGCAGTTGAACACTGCAACCTGTTCAAAGCTGTGGGCCCTGATGGGTGGAAGCTTAAGAATTATGACCTGATCCTCGACAGTTTCGCCCGTAATTATGCGCTCTCTCTGTCAACCCGTTTTCAGCGAGCCGTACACATGAAGCTCGAAGCGATGGAGTCGCTGGTTTTCGATGCCTTTCTACAGCGCCTGTCCGGTCGCGGGGCCATCGGCACTTTGCAGCTGGAGCCGCTCACTGGTGGCGGGATATTGATCTTTGATGAAAAACTCTCCTTTTCTTTGGTTGAAATGGTTCTCGGTGGCTCCTCTGAGAGTGAAACTCCCATCCCGACTCGCGGAATGAGCGCCATCGAATTGAATGTGATTCGTGATGTTATCCAGGCGGCTTGTCCGGAGTTGAATAAGGGCTTTTCACAGTTGCAGGAAGTTAAGGCCGCCCTCGTTGAGGTTGTCAGCAATCTGCGACTGTTAAATTTTGTCGGGCCAGAAGTGGGTGTCGTTGCCGCCCGATTCAAGTTGACGATCGATAGTCTGGAAGGCGACATTACTCTGGTTGTTCCCCATACCGCTCTTGAACCCTTACAGAAGAAACAACAGCTCAAGTCGGTACCGATCAGTTTCAGCCAGAACAGTAAGTGGGAAGCAATAGTGTTTGCTGAGATGGATCATATGGAAGTCGAACTTGAAGCTCATCTGGCGACTTTATCACTGCGGGTGCGCGATATCCTCAATTTTCAGGTTGGAGATGTTATCGATTTAGGCTGCAAACCGGACACCCCGCTCAAGGTGTTTGTGGAACACCGGCCCAAGTTCTTCGCTATGGCCGGGGTCCAGGGGGGTAAAAAAGCAATTCGAGTTATGGGACGTATTCCCAGTGGAGGATAGAATATGAGCGATGTGAATGTGGAAAATGGAAAGACAACGGACGTGGCAACTTCAGCAAGCCGGCTTGAAGGTCGTGGACTTGATCTGCTTCTTGATATTCCTCTTGAGGTTGCGGTTGAGGTTGGTCGCTCGCGTATTCTGGTCCGCGATCTGTTGCAGTTGCAGGAGGGTTCTCTGGTAGAACTTGATAAGCTGGCCGGTGAGCCTCTCGACCTTTACGTTAACTCAAGGTTGATAGCCCGGGGCGAAGCAGTCGTGGTCAACGAGAAATTTGGCTTGCGCTTGACAGATGTTGTCAGCCCCTCAGAGCGCATTGAAAAGCTGGGATGAAAATGCGACTTTTGTGTTTGATGTTGCTGTTCTCAGCCCAGCCGCTGTTTGCTGCCGATACGGTTTCTGAGCCGAGCCTGCTGGGATCCTCACTGAAGATGGTTGCTGCACTGGCAGTTGTTTGTGGCATCCTGCTGCTCTTTTATGCCGCCAGCCGCAAAGGCTTTGGTATCCTGCCGCAGAAAAAAAGTGGCCTGATCAAGGTGGTGGAAACGCGGCCGCTCGGTGGGCGAAAGTTCCTCTGCATTGTCAAAGTCCGGGGCGAAGAGATGCTGCTCGGATTGAGTAATGACCGGATTGAGTGTCTGAGCAAATTATCGAGCAGCGATAACTTTGCTGAAACTCTGCAGCAGGTAGAAGAGAGCCAATCATGAGATTACGGACTGCTTTCTTACTTTTCTGTCTGTTGATGCCTTTGAGTGCTTATGCTCAGGGTTTGCCGACAATTACCCTCGGGATTGGCGAAGCTACCAATCCGGCTGAGGTTTCTACTGCCTTGCAGATTCTGATTGTTCTGACTATTCTTTCCGTGGCCCCAGCGATTCTGCTCATGACCACTGGATTTACCCGGATCGTCATTGTTTTGTCCTTTGTCCGTCAGGCCATGGGCACCCAGCAGGCCCCCTCCAACCAGATTGTTATCGGTTTAGCTTTGTTTCTGACTTTTTTTGTCATGGCTCCGGTTTTTAATCAGGTCAATGAAAAAGCCCTTCAGCCCTATTTGGAACAGCAGATTAGCCAGGAACAGGCACTGACCGAGGCACTGCAGCCGATGCGCCAGTTCATGTTTTCTCAGGTCGGAGAAAAAGATCTGCAACTGCTGGTCGATATTTCCAAATCACCACAACCGGAGAACCAGGCGGACATCTCAATGCTGACGCTGATTCCGGCGTTCATGCTGTCGGAGTTGAAGCGTGCCTTTCAGATGGGGTTCCTCCTGTTTGTGCCCTTTTTGATGATCGATATGATCGTCGCTTCGATCCTGATGGCGATGGGGATGATGATGCTCCCGCCAATCATTATTTCACTGCCATTCAAAATTCTTCTCTTCGTTCTGGTGGATGGCTGGTCGTTGGTTATTGGCTCGCTGGTCCAGAGCTTCGGGTAGACACAATCGCAGTTTGGTGGCCGAAGGATTTCAGACAGTCAGCTTTAAGCTAAAAAGCGAATTGTCTATAGCCTAAACGAAGGATACAGAATGAGTCCCGAATTTGTCGTCAATATTGCCCGTCAAGCCATAGAAACCGGTCTTATGTGCGCAGCACCGATGTTGATTGTTGCCTTGGTGCTTGGGTTGTTGATCAGTATCTTTCAGGCGGCGACCCAGATCAACGAACAGACGATGACCTTCATTCCAAAGATTGTCGGGGTTTTTGTCACTCTGCTTATTTTTGCCCCCTGGATCCTGCAAAAATCCACTGCTTTTCTGATTTCTATCTTTAATCAACTGCCGACTATCGGCCAGTAAACCAGGGCAACCAATGGAACTGCCGAACTTTTCCTTGCCAATGATTCAGGGCTTTCTGATCTGCCTGGCACGGGTTGCCGCCATGTTTGCCGCTATCCCGGTGTTCAGCGGGGCCCAAATCCCTCCGCAGATGCGCGTCGGCATCGCTGTGCTGTTTTCCATGCTCACCTATCCGGTAGTGAAAGAGTTTATCCCAACAGGACCGATCACCCCGCTTGAGTTGGGTTTGATTATCGCCGGAGAAGTGATTCTGGGTTTACTGGTCGGTTTTTTGGCGCAGCTGGTTTTTATGGCAGCCGAGTTTGCCGGCTCATTGATCGGCTACCAGATGGGGTTTGCTGCGGCCAATGTTTTCGACCCGAGCACGCAGCAGCAGGTGGCCCTGATTTCTCAGTTTCAGGGTATCTTTGCGATTCTGTTGTTTCTTTCTCTGGATATCCACCATCTGTTTCTCGAAGCCATTGTCGCCTCATTTTCAATGCTTTCTCCCGGGAGTTTGACGCTCTCCGGCGGAGCAATTCCGATGATCGTTGATGTGGCGAATCATTCTTTTATTCTCAGCATTCGGCTGGTTGCGCCGATCCTGGCACTGCTGATTCTGTCCAACCTGACCCTCGGCGTTATGTCCCGGGTTTTTCCTCAACTCAATGTCTTCCTGCTCTCCTTTCCCCTCAATATTGGCATCTCCTTTATCGTCATGGGGATGACCCTCGGGATCTTCGCCAGCATTCTTCAGGACGAATTTTCTACACTTCCGGAACGATTCTTGAATCTCTTCAGT